>JALQUE010000303.1 GCA_023260815.1 Roseovarius sp. | reverse complement strand
ACAGAAACGACCGCCGGGCGGATGAACGCACCGGCGGTCGTCGTTTTTCATGTCGGACCGCATAAGAAACACAGGTTGGTGATTTTGGCGCAAATGCCGTGTCGCCTTGTCCTGTCTTGCTGTCCGGGCAGCGCGGTGCCTTATTCGACCACGTTGCCGTATTTGTCGTATACGGGTTCAGCGATCACCACCGGCTCGACGGGTTCTTCCTGCTGGGCGCAGGCCGACAGGCCAGCAACGGCGACAAGGGCGGCAGCCAATACAAATTTGCTCTTCATTGAACGAGTCCTTTCAGGTTTCAACATCACGAGTGTCCTAACGAATTTGTTATCCGTCAATAGTTTGAAACAATTTCATGCGGATACAGGGCGAATTTCGCCGGTTTCCGCCTTTTGAGCCGCACAAGCACACAGCCATTGCAGCAGATGGACTCACGCCGCGGCAAGGCGATCTGCTTGACGCTGGCTTAAATCCAGATAGGTCTGGGCCACTGCTGGGGCGCCTTTGCGCCCTGATCCAAGGCCGTCTGGCCTTGTGTCGGTGCGCGTCTGCACCCGGATGGAAAATCGAATACGGAGGTTTCGGGGCATGCTGCGGCTGGTGTCGGCTTTTCTTGTTTCATTGGTGATGACATGCACCCTCGCCGCCGCGCAAGACGGTCAGACCGGCGCGACCGACGCCGCCGATCCGCGCTCCAGCGTGGACCTGTTGATCGACGTGATCGAAGATGACGCCGCCCGCACCGAGCTGATCGACAGACTGCGCGCCTCCGGTGCCGTCGATCCCGCCGCAGCGGCCAGTCCGGTCGCATCCGCCAGCAGCGCGGCGCAGGATCAATCCTTCGGACGCCGCATCGCCCTTGTGACGCAGGAAACCGCCGAAAATATCGCCGACTGGGCCGCAGGTTTCTGGGCGCAACTCTCCCGCGCGCCGCAAGTCTTCGATGGGCTCAGCGGCGGCGAGGCCGGTGTCCTGCTGGATGCGCTCAAGGATCTGGCCGTGGTGATCGCCGGCACCGTTTTCGTGTTCCTGCTGCTGCGCTGGTTCGGAAAATCGCTTTATGTCAGCATGAGCGCCTCGGCCCGCGACGGCGGCATCGCCCGCACGATCACGCTTTTCGGCGCCTCTGCCGGGATCGACGCGCTGATCGTGATCCTCGCATGGGCGGCGGGCTATGTGCTGGCGATCCTGGCCTTGGGCGATTTCGGCCAGATCGGCATCCGCCAGACGCTCTATCTCAATGCCTTCCTTCTGGTCGAAATGGCCAAGGTCGCGGTGCGTCTGGTGCTTTCGCCCTCGGCCCCGTCGCTGCGCGCCTTGCCGATCGGGGATCGGGCCGCGTCTTACCTGTCGTCGCGGATCAACCTGATTGTCGGCGTCGTCGGCTACGGTCAGCTTTTGGTGGTGCCGATCATCAACAGCAACGTGTCCTATGCCGCCGGACGCGCGGTGTCGGCGCTGATCGCCTTTGCCGTGCTGGCCTTTGCGATCTGGCTTGTCCTGCGCAACCGCAAACCCGTGACCGACTGGATGCTGAACGCCGATCCGGCCCCCGCCACCAGCACCGGCGAGACGCCCCGTCAGGCGCGGCGCGGCGCTTTGGTCTATCTTGCACATCACTGGCACTGGCCCGCGCTGGCCTATCTTCTGGCGCTGTTCGTCATCGTCCTTCTGCGGCCCGGAAACGCCGTGTTCCAGACCTTCACCGCCTCCGGTCAGGTTCTGATCGTCGGGCTTCTGGGCTTTGTCGCCTCGGGCTTCCTCAGCCGCGTGATGGTGCGTGGGGTGATCCTGCCGCCTGGCCTGTCGGGCCGGGTGCCGCTGTTGCAAACCCGCCTCAACACCTTTCTGCCCAAGGCGCTGTTCGTTCTTCGGGCACTGATCTTCACGCTTGTGGTGCTGCTGGCGCTGAACGCCATCGGCATGATCGACCTGCGCGGCTGGATGGTCAGTCAACTGGGCCTGCGCCTCACGGGCATGGTCCTGTCAGTGTCGCTGGTGCTGCTGGTGTCGTTCGGCCTGTGGCTGGCGCTCACCTCCTGGGTGGATTACCGGCTCAATCCCGAATTCGGCTCGGTCGCGACGGCGCGGGAACGCACCCTGCTGACCCTTCTGCGCAACGCGGCGACCATCGCGCTTGTCATCATCACGCTGATGTTTGTCTTGGCCGAGATCGGCCTCGACATCGCGCCCCTGCTGGCCTCTGCCGGTGTTCTGGGCCTTGCCATCGGTTTCGGCGCTCAGAAGATGGTGCAGGACATCATCACCGGCATCTTCATCCAGTTCGAAAACGCGATGAATGTGGGCGATGTGGTGACCGTCGGTGGCACGACCGGCACGGTGGAACGGCTGACCATCCGGTCGGTCAGCCTGCGTGACGTGCAAGGCGTCTATCACATCATCCCGTTTTCCTCGGTCGACATGGTCTCGAACTACGTCAAGGATTACGGCTATTTCGTCTGCGATATGGGCGTGGCCTACCGCGAGAATGTCAACGAGGTGAAACAGGCCATGCTCGACGCCTTTGACGAATTGCGCACCGATCCCGAACAGGCCAGCGGCATTCTGGACGATATCGAATGGTTCGGCGTCAACAGCTTTGGCGACAGCGCGGTGATGCTGCGCGCCCGGATCAAATGCGTGCCGGGACGGCAATGGGGCGTGGGCCGCGCCTATAACGAGGTGCTCAAACAGGTGTTCGACGCCCGCAACATCGAAATCCCCTTCCCGCATCAGACGATCCTCTTTGCCGAATCCAAAGACGGCAAGACCCAGAACCTCATGATCGAGACCCAACACGACACCTGAGCCTTGCGCCCCCGATTGCATTTGCGCGCGTTTCGGTTTCTTTAAACGCAGGACCGGGTGTGTAAGGGGTTTTTGCCGTGGTAAATTGGCTGGAACGGCACGCGCAGGCCATTCAGGCCGCAGGGGCCTTGGTCATGTCGGCCGCTGACTTGGCGGCGGCCATTTTCGTGGCGTGGCCAATCGCTGCCAATGACCGCACCAGCCGCGATCAGGCCCCACGCGCGATGTATCGCGACGTCCTCAATATCTCCATCCAACGGCCCAAGCTTGCCGCGCAGGATATCTGCGCCCTGACCGATGCTTGCGAGACCACCACGACATGCGCGCCCGCCCAGCCATGACCCGATCCCCCACCAGACGTCAGATGCTTGCGGGGTTCGGGGCCACGATGGTGTCCAGCCTCACCGCCGGACACGCCCATACCCGGACACCCCGCCGCATTCTCATTGTCGGCGCCGGTCTCGCAGGGCTGTCGGCGGCGCGCGCCCTGCACGATGCCGGCCATACCGTAACGCTGCTCGAGGCCCGCAACCGGATCGGCGGGCGCATCCATACCTCCCGCCTTTGGCCCGATCTGCCAATGGATCTGGGCGCCAGCTGGATTCATGGCCAGCGCGGCAATCCCCTCACGCATCTGGCCCGCAACGCCGGCGCGCGCACCGTGGCCACCAGCTATGAGGCCAGCCTCCTGATCGGCCCCGACGGTGTGCCCATCACCCCCGATCTGCGCCGCGCCGAGACGCTCCTGCGCCGCGCCCTTGCCGCGACCGAGCGGCTGTCGCGCGATATCTCGGTGGCTCAGGCGCTCGACGCCTCCCCCGACTGGCAGCGCGCCGATGCGGGTTTGCGGCGGCAGGTCGCCTATCTGGTGAACAGCACGCTGGAACAGGAATACGGCAGCCCCGCAAGACAGCTTTCGGCATGGTATGGTCAGGACGCCGGGGACTTCACCGGCGCGGATATGCTTTTTCCCGCAGGGTTCGATCAGATCACCACCTATCTGGCGCGCGGGCTGGATATCCGCCTGCGGACCGAGGTGACCCGCATCGCGCCCGGCGCGGTGCATCTGTCAGATGGCAGCCGGATCACCGCCGACCACGTGATCTGCACCCTGCCGCTTGGCGTGCTGCAATCAGGCCGCGTGCGCTTTGCCAGCCCCTTGTCGCCCGACCGACAAGCCGCGATCGACACGCTGCGCATGGGACTTCTGAACAAGTGCTGGCTGCGCTTCGACCGGATCCATTGGCCTGATGATGTGGACTGGATCGGCTGGCTTGGTCCGCGCTCGGGCTATTGGGGCGAATGGGTGTCACTGGCGCGCACGCTGAAAGCGCCCGTTCTTCTGGGCTTCAACGCCGCAGATCCGGCGCAGGCGATCGAACCCCTCGGCGACCGCGCCACCATCGCCGCCGCGCACGAGGCGCTGCGCGCCATGTTCGGCGCCCGCTTTCCCGCGCCCCAAGCCGCCCAGATCACCCGCTGGGGACAGGACCGCCACGCGCTCGGCAGCTACAGCTTCAACGCGGTGGGCACCAGCCCCGCAACCCGCAACGCCCTTTCAGGGGCCGAATGGGACCAACAGCTCTGGTTCGCCGGAGAGGCCAGCTCCGCAACCTATTTCGGCACGGCACATGGCGCGGTCCTGTCCGGGCAGGCCACCGCGCGCCGCCTCATTTCAGGCGACTGACCCCGACCAGATGTTTGCGGTCCGGGCCTTGCCCCGCCGCCATCCGGGGCCCCGACCCTAATAACATTTAACCCATCACCGTTAAGCAATCAGGGCGAAGGCGCCCAAATCCAATGACGGCACAGCAGCGACATGTTTAAGATCACGGGCAAATTGGAATAGGAATCGTTCGCATCATGTTCGAAGTCATTACCATCAGTTTCGCGTTCTTCTTCGGTCTCGCCGTGCGCCAGATCGGTTTGCCACCGCTCGTCGGTTTTCTGGCAGCGGGCTTTGCCATCAACCTCTTCGCGCCCCTTCTGGGCCTGCCCAGCTATACCGGCAAGACCCTCGGGCATGTGGCGCATCTTGGGGTGCTGATGCTGCTGTTCACGGTCGGCCTCAAACTCAAGATCGCGCAGATCGCCCAACCACAGGTCGTTGGCGGGGCGCTGTTGCACTTTGCCATGTCGGTCCTGCTGTTCATGCCGGGGCTGAAATTTCTGATGGGGCTGGATTGGAACACCGCTCTGCTCATGGCCATCGCGCTGTCGTTTTCCTCGACAGTGCTGGCCGCGAAACTGCTGGAAACCAAGCGTGAACTGGGCGCATTTCACGGCCGCACGGCCATCGGCATCCTGATCGTGCAGGACATCATCGCGCTTGTGGTGCTGGCGATCTGGTCCGGGCAATCCCCCAATATCTGGGCGCTTCTGGTCTTTGGCCTGCCGCTGTTGCGCCCCGTCTTGCACCGGCTTCTGGATATCGCCGGGCATGACGAATTGCTGGTGCTGATGGGGATGCTGCTGTCTCTGGTGATCGGCGGCATGGGGTTTCAGGCGATGGGCCTGTCGTCGGAAATCGGCGCTCTGGTGATGGGCGTGCTCTTGTCCACGCATGGCCGCGCCAAGGAACTGGGCGCCTCTCTCTGGTCGCTCAAGGAAATCTTTCTTGTCGGGTTCTTCCTGCAGATCGGCCTGACCGGCCTGCCCGACTGGGGCGCCATGGTGTTCGCGGTTGCCGCAGGGATCGTTCTGGCGCTCAAGGGCGCGCTGTTCTTCGCCCTGCTGGTGGCGTTCAAACTGCGCGCGCGCAGCGCCTTTCTCAGCGCCCTCAGCCTGACCGCCTATTCCGAATTCGGCCTGATCGTCGCGGCGGGCGTGCTGCCCGAGTATCTTGTGCCTCTGGCCATCGCCGTGTCGATCTCCTTCGTGATTTCGGCCCCCCTGAACCGCTATGCCCATCCTCTCTATGAACGCTACGAAACCAGGCTGCGCCACTTCGAACGGGACACGATCCACCCCGACGAGCAGCCCAAACACATGGGCGATGCGGATGTGCTGATCTTCGGCATGGGCCGCACCGGAAGTGCCGCCTATCTCACGATGATCGAGCAGGGGTTCAAACCGCTTGGCCTCGATGCCGACACCTACAAGGCACAGGCCCACCGCGACGCCGGGCGCAATGTCATGTTCGCCGATGCCGAAGACAGCAATTTCTGGCGCAGCTGCAATCTGGGACAGATCAAGGCCGCGATCCTTTCCATGGACGACCTCGAAGCGAAACTGATCGCCGCCCGCTCCTTGCGGCAACGCGGGTTCACCGGACCGATCGTCGCCCATGCCCTGCATGACGCGCATCAAGAGCAGATCCGCGAGGCCGGCGCGGATTACACCTATCTCACCATGAATCAGGCCGGGATCAACCTTGCGGAACAAACCGCCGAAGCCATGGCCAGCAATGGATAACGCGCCTGCCCCCCGTGATATCCCCGCCGGGATCACCCCGGCCCGGATGGCTTCGAACCGCCACCGGCCTCAGGACTGGGGGCGCCCGGCACTCACCACCTGGGCCGTGCCAGATGGTAGGCCCGGACATCATTGGCGGCCCAAAGCAACAATCCCAGAAACGACAGGCGCATAATCACCGATATCGCCCAAAGCTCGACACCGTATTTCTGGAGATATTCTTCAAACCGGCTTTCGCTGTACTGGATTTCCGCGGTGGACGCATAGTCCGACACGACACTGATCGTGACAAACAAGGCCAACAGGCAAAGCACGATGAAATAATAGCGGTTCACGACAAGGCAAGCCGCAAGCACGCCCAATCCCACCAACGCCCTGAAGTATCTTAATTCGATGATGGATCTGGCCCGATCTTCGCTGTGTCCATGAACAAACGCATATCCTCGAACGAATTGGTCATCGAACGCCGTCAGCAAACCGCCAGCGGTCAGGATCAGAACAAGAATTGAGATCAAGGCAGGAAGGAGTGTCAGTCGCAGATCATTTGCGCTCGATTGCAGGTCGCAACGAAAGACCCAGATCAGGTCATCAAACAGTCGCGCCATGCAAATCCCTCTCCGTAGGCTTTCATCGATCCTTTTGAAAAATGTCACTGATACGGGTGGAACACGGGTCGCAAGTATTTGAATTTCAGACAAATGCAAGTTTTTTGATCAAATGACGCTGTCTTTGACTGCCTGGTAAAAAATCACCCTCATGCGATCAACACGCAGCTTCCAACGGGATGCTCTTGGATGGCACAAGTCAGCCTCTGGTGACCCCGGCAGGATTCGAACCTGCAACCTGCCCCTTAGGAGGGGGCTGCTCTATCCAGTTGAGCCACGGGGCCATGTCTGTGCTTGAATGCCCGCGATTGAAGAAAGGGTCAACGGTGATGAC
>JALQUE010000412.1 GCA_023260815.1 Roseovarius sp. | reverse complement strand
TCGACCGTGTGAACCGAATCAGTTCGTTCCGGTCGCGGGGGTGCGCGGCCTGTTGGAACGTGAGACGACGCAACGACGGTCCGTCCCACGACAGATTGACCAACGGCTCCAGCTCGGTTCCACGAACATTTCCTCGCGGTTGATGCGCATCTGGTTGGTGGTGGTCACGAACACGCCGGGGGACATGTAGTAGCCGTCGGTATCGAGCGTGAGGCGCGCGCCGCCGCAGGCCAGCTCGGCGCCTTCGGATTTGCCAAGTTCGACATAGGCGAGGTTCTCTGAAAGCTGCTGTTCGCTGACCACGGGGCCGATCTGGGTGCCGTCGGCCAGCGCGTGCCCGACTTTCATTGCCTGTGCCCCGGCCACGAGTTTGTCGACGAAGGCGTCATGTACCGCGTGATGCACGATCAGGCGCGACGAGGCGGTGCATTTCTGGCCGGTGCCGCCGAAGGCGCCGCCAAGCGCCAGCGTGACCGCCAGATCAAGATCGGCGTCGTCCATCACGGCCAGCGCGTTTTTCGAGCCCATTTCCATTTGAACGCGCGTCAGGTTTCCGATTGCCGCCATTGCGATGCCCTTGCCCACCGGCACCGAGCCGGTGAACGAGATCGCATCGACCTTGGGGCTTTCGACAAGGCGCTGGCCCACGTCGCGCCCGGCCCCCATCACCAACTGGAACAGACCCTTGGGGATATCCTGCCGGGTGATGATCTCGGTCAAGGCATGGGCCGAGGCGGGCGTCAGGTTGGCGGGTTTCCAGATCACCGCGTTGCCGTAAGCCAGCGCCGGAGCGATTTTCCAGCTGGCCGTGGCGGTGGGGAAGTTCCAAGGGCTGATGACGGCGACGGTGCCAACGGGTTCGCGGCGCACATCGACCTCGATGCCGGGGCGGACGCTGTCGGCGTTTTCGCCCAGCTGGCGCAGGGCTTCATGGGCGTAATAGGTGAAGAACTGCCCGGCGCGATAGACCTCGCCCTTGCCTTCGGCGAAGGGTTTGCCTTCTTCGCGGCTGAGCAATGTGCCCAGTTCCTCGGCGCGGGCCATCATTTCGGTGCCGATCGCCATCAGCACGGCCTGCTTGCGCTCGAGGCCGTAAGCGGCCCATTCGGCCTGCGCGATCCGGGCGGCGTCAAGGGCGGTGTCCAGCTGATCGGGGGTCGCCTGCGTGAAAAGGCCGACCAGATCGCTCAGATCCGAGGGGTTGCGGTTTTCGATCTCGCTGCCACCAGCGACCCATTCGCCCGCGATATGGTTCAATTTGGTGTCGGTCATGGTGCAGCCCCCGTGCTGAGTCGGTCTTCAAAGATGATGCGGGGCAGAAGGGCAGAGAGAAGCGTTTCAGGCAAACGCAAACTCTTGAAGAAAAATTCAGATGATCTGAAATTATGGGTGAGAAGGGTCTGGTCAGGCCGGAGGGCCGGGTAGATCGGCAGTGCGGATCGCGCGCGCAAGTGCTTGCGCGGCGGGTGTCATCAGGGTTTCGGGTGGCGTCAGCATCCAGACTTCGCGCCGGGCGCTGCTGTCCAGAAGCGGCAGAAAGGCCAGATCCTCATCGGCGCGCTGCATGGCCAGTTCCGGCAATAGCGTGACGCCTGCGCCAGCGCGCACCATACTGAGCAGCGAGGCGGTGTTGGCCACGTTGAGGCGCGACGCCTCGAGCAAGGGCAGAAATCCATCGTCCTGAATATGGTGGCACAGGCCGTTGGCGATGAACTGGTTGCCGTTGAGGTCCGACCACCGCAGATCGGACCAGTCGCGCGCCAGCGGATGGTCGGACCGGCAGACAACTCCGAACCGGTCGGTGAAGATCAGGTGCCTTTCGAACCCCGGCATCGGGGGCAGGGTGGCCAGCCCGATATCGGCCCGGCCCGCGGCAAGATCGTCCTGCACCGCAGCCGAATGACTGTCGCGCATATCCACATGCACACCGGGATGCGCCGCCATGAAGCTGCGCAGGATCGACGGCATGATGACCTGACCCACCGACGGCGTGACCGCCAGCCGGACATGACCGGCCTCGGCGCGGGACATGCCTTCGATCGCAGTGATCGTGCGGTCGAAATGGTCAAGCTCGCGGCGGGCCTCGGCGTGGATCAATTCGCCCAAGGGGGTCAGGCGGGATTTGCGCGCGCTTTCGAACAGGGGCGCGCCGATGTGGTCCTCGAACTGGCGCAGCATCATCGACACAGCCGAAGGCGTGCGGCCCAGAACCTCGGCGGCATCGGCCAAGCTGCCCTGTTCGGCCACGGCCCGAAAGCAGCGGAGCATTTCGATCTTGATCGCCAATTTCAGCGCCCCTTTATTTCGCGCAGCAAAGCGCGCTTTATATTGAAGTAAGGGGAGGGGCCGGTGCTGTCCAGCCAGTCCTGTGACTGGTGCGGCCTGTCAGCCGCGCGCCACCCAGTCCGTGATCAGGTCCAGCACGGCAGCGGGGTCTTCTTCGTGGGCAAGGTGACCCAGCCCATCGATCCGGTGGGTTTCGGCGTTTGGCAGCAGCCGGGCGGCCCGTTCGGACACGTCGGGCGACACGGCGATATCGCGCGCGCCGGTGATCAGCAGGCAACGCGCGGTGATCCGGGGCAGGTGGGGCAACAGCGCGTCGATATCCCATTGGGCCATCATCTGCAGCGTGGCTTCTACATGGCTGCGGTCGGAAATCAGACGGGCGTAGTAGGCAAGCCCGGCCTCGTCCAGCGTGGAGCCTGTGCTTTCGATCAGGCGACGCGCGCGGCCTGAATGGTTGCGGCCCAAGGTAAAGGCGGTCGCGGTCAGTGGGTTGAGCGCAAGCACCTTGGCCAGCACCGGGAACAGCCAGCCCGCGACCCCTTCGAACCGGTCAAGAGCGGCGTTGATGCCGATCACGTCGGGGGGGGTGCCATCAGGGCGGGCCATGTGGCGGGCCAGATCGAGCGCCAGCGCCGCACCTGCGGACTGGCCGATGATGGCATGGGGCTGCCAGCCTTGGCCGGCGCAGAAATTGTATTTGCGGGTCATCGCTTGCTTGTTCCTCTATCTGTACATACCGCCGCCACACCGCAGGCCGGGGCAGGCGGGACAACGGTTCAACGCGCGCTTTTCAGCTGAAATTAACTGTCCA
>JALQUE010000411.1 GCA_023260815.1 Roseovarius sp. | reverse complement strand
GGCCGCACCAACCGCCAGCGCATATTGGACACCGACATGAAAGCTGTCCAGCAAGTCCTTGAAATCCTTACGCTCATTGCGATGGAGGGAGCCGACAATGGTCAGCGCGGCAAGGATGCCTGCCAGTGTCGGGGAAAAGCCCTCGCCACTGGCAGGCGACGCTTTCCAGAAGATGAACGCCAGCAGCGCCAGCGGGATCGCCAGTGTCAGGGGCCGGTCAAAGCCGCAGAACCCCACGACGATACACAGCAGCAGCCCCATGAAGGCGGCCATGTTGGGCGAATAGCCCGAAAACAGCACGATCAGCAGCGCGATCAGCGGAATGATCGTGTACCAGCCATCCTTCCAGACCTGCAGGAACTTGGGCAGCTCGTCCTTGGGATAGGCTTTCAGGCCCAGCCGTTTGGCGGTGAAATGCACGATCGACAACACCCCGATGTAGTGCATCAAGGCCGGCACGATCGCTGCGATCACGATGGTGGTGTAGGGCACCTCCAGATATTCGGCCATCAGGAAGCTGGCCGCGCCCATGATCGGCGGGGTGATCTGCCCTCCGGCGGACGAGGCCGCCTCTACCCCGCCGGCGAAATACCCCGGATAGCCCATCTTCTTCATGTTGGGGATGGTCAGCGACCCGGTCGAGACGGTGTTGGCGATGGAACTGCCCGAAATCGTGCCGAAAAATGCCGATGACACAACCGACACCTTGGCCGGTCCCCCGGTATAGCGTCCCGCCAGCATCATCGCGTTGTCGACAAAGAACTGTCCCAGCCCCATGCGCTGCGCCACCACGCCGAACAGCACGAAATGGAACACCACGGTTGAGACAACCCAAAGCGTGATGCCGAAAATGCCTTCGGACGGGAAATACATGTTGTTGACGAACTGGTGCCAGTCCACGCCCGGATGCTGCAGGATCTGCACCGGCATCGACGGGCCGAACAGGGCATAGCCCATGAACACGAGGATGATCAGCGGCAGAACGAAGCCGATGGTGCGCCGCGCAATCTCGAGCGTTGCGAAAATCAGGATGGTGCCAAGGATCACATCCGGCGTTGTCGGATTGCCCTGTCTCAGCGCCTGTTCGGGGATATCCAGACCGAACATGTCGAACCCGCGCCAGCTTACCCATAGGAACAGCGCCGCCAGCATCCCCGCCAGCGCGATCCCCCAGTCATACAGCGGCACATTGCCCGGCTTGAGCAGGCCCGCCCCCTCGTAGGACAGGCTGGCCGGGGTCCGCTTGACCGGGAAATAGATGAAGATGAACAGGAACAGCCCGGCCAGATGGATGCCCATATGCACGTGATCCACCGGGGTTCCGAACCCCGCGGTCCAGACATGATAGGCGGCAAACAGGATCGTCGCCCAATAAATCGCCCGCTTCAGCGTCGGCCCGTTGTCGCGGGTGTTGAGCGCGCTGTCGTATTTCTTTTCCAGCTCTTCAAGCTGCCTTGCGTCCAGAGTGGAAGACGTGCGATCGCTGGCCATGGGGCGCATCCTTGGCAATGATGTGGGATCGGTCCGAACGCGGCGCACCGCGCGCGGCGAAACCGGGCCAGCCCCCATAGGGCCGGCCCGCGATATGTCAGGGCCGGATCAGTCGATCATGCCTGCTTCGCGATAGAACCGCTCGGCGCCCGGATGCAGCGGCACGCCGATGCCGTCGACCCCGTCAAGCGCGGTTTCCTTCGTGATGACCTTGGCCTTGGGATGGCCGTTATCCATCAGCTTGCGGGCGGTATCCGACCACAACGCCTTGGTGATCTCATAGATCAACTCGTCGTCCTGGTTGGCATTGGTGACAAGGATGCCCGACACCGCCAGCGTGTCCACATCGTAATCGACGCCCGGATAGGTGCCGGCGGGAATCTGTGACTTGATGTAGTAAGGCACCGCCTCGTTTCCGGCGGTCAACTCTTCCTCGGACCAGTCATAAAGCTCCATGCCCTTGGTGTTGTCCAGCTGGATCATCGCCGCAACGGGCGTGCCTGCCGCATAGAAATAGGCGTCAAGCTGACCATCGGCCAGGCGCTCGGCGCTCTGGGTGTTGTTCAGTTCGGCCTCTTCGATGTTGTCGCGCGTGATGCCTTGCGTGGCCAGGATCAGTTCGACCGCGATCTGCGTGCCCGAACCGGCCTGTGCGATCCCCACGCGCTTGCCTTCCAGATCCTTGAGACTGTCCAGCTTGGCGCCCTTGGGAAGCACCAGATGCAGGTCTTCGGGGAACAGGTTGGCGATCACCCGCAGGTCGGGCTTGGCGTTGCCGTCGAACACGCCGGTGCCATTATAGGCGAAATGCAGGGTGGCGGCGCCGGTCAGGCCTGATTCCATCTGCCCGGCCTGCACCGCGTTCACGTTATGCGCCGAGGCATTGGTGGATTGCGCGATGGCCACCAGACCCGGCACGCCGCAATTGCCGCCCTCTTCGCAGGGGCGCGATCCCGGCGGGTTCGAGATGGCGTTGGCGATAATGCCGCCGATCGGGAAATAGGTGCCCCCGGCGCTGCCGGTGCCGATCCGGAAGAATTTCATGTCCTGCGCCACGGCGGGCAGGGCCAGCCCGATGCCGGCCACGGTCGCGATGGCGATGTTTCTGAACGTTCTGGTATGTTTCATGGGTTTTGGTGCTCCCTGAGAATAAGGTGATACGTCGCCGGTTTTCCCCGGCTTTTTGCACAGCAGTACGGTCTTGCCGCCTGATGGTCTCAGGGTGCCAACTCAATTGCATAAACACAAATTCAAAGTTTATTGAATATCATAAAAAATCTTTATAATTATCACCCATGAACATCGTGCAACTTTTCGCGTTTCGTGAAGTCATGCTGTCGGGGTCCGTCTCGCAGGCGGCGCGCAATCTGGGGCGCACCCAGCCCGCGATCAGCACCGCCATCGCCGCCCTCGAAACCGAAGTGGGCATGCACCTTTTCGAGCGTCGCGCGCGCAGGCTCCATCCCGTGCCCGAGGCCCATTACCTGCTGGCCGAAGTCACCGATATTCTGGACAAGCTCGACACCGCGCGCCGGAATCTGCGCAACCTCAAGGCGCTGACCCGGGGCGAGCTGCGCATCGTCGCCATGCCAGGGCCATCGGTCTTTCTGGTGCCGCGCCT
>JALQUE010000193.1 GCA_023260815.1 Roseovarius sp. | reverse complement strand
TGGCGCTTCTGCCGCTGCTCGCCCTGCCCAAATCCCCCGAGATGGTCATGGGCGAGGCGCTACAGCGCATGAACGGCACCGCCCCTGCCTCAAAGCCCGAGGCCGGCGCCCATGCCGCCGCCGCCTCCTTCATCGAAAGCCTGCCGGGATGGGGCGCGACGCTTGTCACCATCGGCGCCGTCGCCGCCATCATCCTGGCCGGCATCTACCTGACCCGGCCCGTGTTCCGCTTCATCCACGCCGCCCGCCTGCGCGAGATGTATACCGCGCTGGCGCTGCTGATCGTCGTGGGCATCGCCTTCCTGATGAACCTCGTGGGCCTTTCCCCGGCACTTGGCGCGTTTCTGGCGGGTGTCGTTCTGGCCAACTCGGAATTCCGGCACGAGTTGGAAAGCGATATCGCCCCCTTCAAGGGGCTGTTGCTGGGGCTGTTCTTCATCACTGTGGGGGCAGGCATCAACTTTGCCGTGCTGGTGCGCGATCCGGTCACCGTGGTCGGCTTCGCGCTTGCGGTGATCGTGCTCAAGGGCGGGATCCTCTTTGTCCTTGGCCGTGCCTTCCGGCTGCGGGGCCGCAATCTGTGGCTGTTCACCCTGTCACTGGCGCAAGCCGGCGAATTCGGCTTCGTGCTGATTTCGTTTTCAGGCCAGATCAACGCCCTGCCCCCGTCTATGACGGAAATCCTGCTCTTGGTCGTGGCGCTGACAATGCTCATCACGCCGCTCCTGTTCATCCTCTACGACTGGCTGTCCAGCCGGATGGACGACGACACCGTCGCACCGCAAGAACCCGATCATATCGACGAACAGGCGGTCGTCATCATCGCGGGCATCGGCCGCTTCGGGCAGATCGTCAACCGGCTGGTGCGCTCGAGCGGTTTCAACACCGTGGTTCTGGATCACGACCTGAACGCCATTCAGCGGATGCGCCGATTCGGGATCAAGGGCTTCTTCGGTGATCCCACCCGCCCCGAACTGCTTCATGCCGCCGGTCTTGCCCGCGCCAAGGTGCTTGTCGCCGCCCTCGACAATCCCGAGGCCACGCTGCGCCTTGTCGCCTTTGCCCGCCGCGAATGTCCCGACCTGCATATCGTCGCCCGTGCGCGCGACCGCACCCATGTGTTCCGGCTCTACAAGGCCGGGGCCGACGACATCGTCCGCGAGGTGTTCGACAGCTCCTTGCGCGCGGGTCGCTATGTGCTCGAAAATCTGGGCCTGACCGATTTCGAAGCCGCCGAGTTGGAAAAGACCTTCTACCATCACGACCGCCAGTCCGTCCGCGATCTGGCCGCGCTCTGGGATCCCGAGGTGCCCACGACCCGGAACACCGCCTATATCGAACGCGCCCGCGCCCTCGAACGGGAGTTGGAAACCATGCTTCTATCGCAATTGGAAGAAACCGTCGAATCCCCCGCCAAGGATCCGCGCGACGGCTGAGGCCCGACAGTTTGGCCGTGATTGCGTACGGAAGGGACACAAATCCGGGGAACAGGGGCAAGTTTCGTCCCAAACATGTGTAGGAACCTTACGAACCCTACACATCTCACCCGTCCGAAACGCCGGCCTCCGCGAAACTCGCCATGCCCGAATGACAGGCCAGCGCGGCCTTTAGAATCGCCACCGCAAGCGTGCCGCCAGACCCTTCGCCAAGCCGCATACCCAAGGACAGGATTGGCTCTTTTCCAAGCTTTTCCAACAACTTGGGATGTGCGACCTCGGCGCTCAGATGGCCTGCAACCGTGTGATCCAAGGCGCCGGGTTGCGCCGCCTCAAGACAGGCTGCAGCCGCGCCACATATAAAACCGTCCAGAATCAAGGGGATACGCAAGACCCTCGCGCGCACCATCGCCCCGGCCATCGCCGCCAGCTCCCTGCCGCCCAGACAGCGCAAAACTTCCATCCCATTGTTTTTGCATTGTTTATTTACCTCAACCGCGCGTGCGACAACCTCCGCCTTGTGCCGAAGCGCGTCACCATCCACCCCGGTCCCGCGTCCCGTCCACTCCTGCGCAGTCCCTCCGAACAACGCCAGCGCGATCGCCGCCGCACTGGTCGTATTGCCAATACCCATCTCTCCAACGACCAGCAAATCCGCTTTTGAATCAACGGCTTGCCAGCCAGCCAGCAAGGCTTCGACCAACTCCGCCTCACTCATCGCAGGCCCTTGGGTGATGTCCGTCGTCGGCTGTTCCAACCTCAGCGCCAGCACATCCATCCGCGCCCCGACCGTTCTAGCCAACTGGTTCACAGCCGCCCCCCCGGCCTGAAAATTGGCGACCATCTGCGCGGTCACCTCGGGCGGAAACGCAGACACGCCCTGCGCCGTAACCCCATGATTTCCTGCGAAAACTATGGTTTGCGGGGCGGCGATTTCGGCCCTCGGATCACCGCGCCAGCCACAATACCACGCCGCCAACTCCTCCAACCGGCCAAGCGATCCCGGCGGCTTGGTCAACTGCGCATCGCGCTCGGATGCGGCAACGCGCGCGGCTGCATCTGGCGCGGGAAGCCCTTGAAGAATATCGGAAAATTCAGCCAGACTGCGAAACCCTTGGCGCATCCGCTCCCCCGTTGCATGCTGTGCGGGACCTGTGTATCGCAGCCAGGGATACAGACGCAGCCGAAAAAAGGCCCCGCGATGACAAAAAACGACCAAGCCCTTGTGAAAGCTTCGGATTTTGCGCTCGCCCTTGCGCTGTTGACCCGTTTGCCGGTGCATGTTGCCAATTTCGACCGCGGCGCCCGCGCCGCATGGGCCTATCCGCTTGTCGGGCTGGTCATTGGGGGATTGGCCGCGATGGTTGGCTTTCTTGGCCACTGGATCGGCTGGCATCCGGCAGTTAACGCCTTGATTTCGTTGGTTACTCTTGTGGTTCTCACGGGTGCGATGCACGAAGATGGACTGGCCGATACCGCCGACGGGTTCTGGGGCGGTTGGGATCCCGCCCGGCGGCTTGAGATCATGAAGGACAGCCATATCGGAGCCTATGGGGTAATCGCCCTTTTCTTCGGATTATCAGCGCGTTGGGTCGCACTCTGGATGCTGTTCGAAACCAACGTCGGCACCGCCTTCGCCGGACTTCTGGCCGCAGCGATGCTGTCCCGTGCCACACTGCCCGCCATGATGGCCGCCCTGCCCAACGCCCGCGCCTCCGGACTGTCGCACAGCACCGGCCTCTGTCCGACCACCACCGCGTGGCTTGCGATCGGGTTGAGTGTCGGCCTCACATGGCTGGTGCTGGGTTCAACAGTCCTGAGCGTTGCAGCGGTCGCCCTCGTCAGCGGCGTCGCGATGGCCCGGTTGGCAAAGGTCAAGATCGGTGGTCAAACCGGTGACGTTCTGGGCGCCACCCAGCAAGTGACTGAAATCGCGGTTCTTTTCACACTCATCGCGTAAGTATGCAAAAAAGCCGCGCCCAGATGGACGCGGCTTCAATTCCGATAGGGAATGATTTCACGCAGCGCGTGACACCAGGACTTCATCCACCTTTTTGGCAGCCTGAACCTCGTCCCCGCCGCTGACGGCTGCAACTTCGCGGGTCAACCGCTCAAGCGCCGCCTCATAGAGCTGACGTTCCGAATAGCTTTGCTCGCGCTGATCATCAGTGCGGTGCAGGTCACGCACGACTTCGGCAATCGCGATCAGATCACCAGAATTGATCTTCTGTTCATATTCCTGCGCCCGACGCGACCACATGGCGCGCTTTACCTTTGCCTTGCCCTTCAGGGTCGACATAGCCTTGGACACCACATCAGGGCTGGACAGGCTGCGCATGCCCACTTCAACGGCCTTGTTTGTCGGAACGCGCAGGGTCATCTTGTCTTTCTCGAAGGAAATGACAAACAATTCCAGCGTGATACCGGCGATCTCCTGTTCCTCGATTGACACGATCTGGCCCACCCCATGTGCAGGGTAGACGACGTAGTCATCAGGGCAGAACTCGGATTTCTTAGATTTGCTCATTCAGGTCTTCCTCAAAAGCGGCCAGTCACTTCACACACCAAGCGCTACCCAAGGGCCATAACGCCGGTGAGACGCATGTATCGCAGCAAAACTATCTCCTGACGGTTTCGCGGGAGTATGGAAATCGGGCAGCTATCTTCATTTGTCGCACATACATAGCATAAAAATCCGACAATCGAAAGTGCCGGACGCGCAACACACGCTTTTACGGGTGTTTTACAAGGCTATTCAGCGGGCTATGGGCCGCAAACCGCCAACCCCACAAGAGGTTATAACCCCCGATCACCCGAATCGCTGACCAGTGTCAGCCCCCCTCACCGGGGTTTTCCGAGAAATACTTCTCGAGCTTGCCATCTTCGCCATCGCGCTCTTCGGCGTCAGGCATCTGGTCCTTCTTGGTGATGATGACCGGCCACATTTCCGAATACTTGCGATTGAATTCGACCCATTTCTCCATGTCCGGCTCGGTATCGGGGCGGATCGCATCCGCCGGGCATTCAGGCTCGCAAACGCCACAGTCGATACATTCGTCAGGATGG
>JALQUE010000168.1 GCA_023260815.1 Roseovarius sp. | reverse complement strand
CACATCCAGCGGCAGATCGGTCATCACGGTGTTGCGGGTCACGATATCCCCGAAGGTGAGGTTGGAGATGAAGTTGTTGTAGACGGGCAGATCGCCGATCCGGTCGGTATAGTAGAACCGGTCACCTTCCTGCAGGCGGTCCAGCTGCTCGTGGATGAGCACCCAGAAGGTATGACCGACAACACCATCCTGAATGTGCTGCTCGGCCAGGCCACCGACCCAGAGATCGACACGATCGATGCCTTTGACGGTCATCGTGCCATCAAGATTGTCGATCATCGCGATATCGGGATTGGCCGCGACGAAGGCGTTGTATTCCGGCGAGCCCACGGTCAGATCGAGATCCGGGTAGGCTTGCTCGAACTTGGCGATCATGTCGTCCGACAGCCCGTTGCGCGTCTGGAAATCGGCCCAGTCGGTGTAGGGTGTCATCGCCATGTCCGACAACTCGATCGTTTCCGAGATGTAGCGGTTGTCGGACGCCGCCAGATCGGCCTTGACCTGATTGAGCGTTCCGAGGCCCAGATCCCTGCCGCGAGCGACGTTCAAGGCGAAGAGATCGGCGGGGCTGCGCACGAGATCGTTGCGGACGGCATCCACCACCTGGAGGTCAACCTCTTCGGAGGGCTGTTCGACCAGACCGCCGAGGATGTTGGCGACACCGTACTGGGCGTAGCCATCGGCCGGGAAATACCGCATTTCGTTGAGAGCCAAGACGGCGTCTGCACCGGTCAACATTGGAGTTTCAGGGTTGCGGTCATGATCCACTTGGAACGCGTTCGGATCGTTGGTCGGGTTCAGGAACAGATCGAACAGGTCCGCATCGACGGTGATGGTGTTGCCATCGGCGTCCTGCGTCTTGAGAGTCATCGTCTCACCGATCTGCGAGTGGCCGAAGCGATAGGCCGCCGCCGCGAACTCGTGGCTGATGCGGGCATCGGTTGTCGGGTCATACTTGTCATGACCGTGGCGGCCCGAGCCTTGCAACCCGCCCAGAAGGCTATCGGCAAAGTCGTTGAACACGACCTGCTGATATTCCCCGATGTTCAGGATACGCGCGGCCTGGAACAGTTCTTCGGTGGTGTCGGCTGCGTAGCCCGCCGCCAGAAGCTGATCCACGTGGTAGTTGTGGTTGCGCGCCCAGACGGTGTGCATCGAGGTGAGGCCCACGTTTTCGTTCGCACGCCCATCGCCGCCGACGAAGTGGTCGAGCAGGTTCATGAACGGGTTGGTGTCGATCAGGAGCGGCCAGCCTTCCCCCATGAAGTCGCCGGAGAGGTCCTTGACGAAGCCCGCATCGTAGTTGCCCATTTCGTCACGCAGCACACGACCGGTTTCTATATCGCTGTAGTACTCCTGCAGCGTCACATCGCCCTTGTCGGTTCCAGTGAAGACGGTACCCGCCTCGATATGGTGATCCAGCAGTTCCCGAAGTGTAGCCATCAGCTTGAAGCCGGGGGCCGAGGGATCTTCCTGACCCATCAGGACATGGGCACCGAAGCCGCCATTGTCATCGCTTTCGCGCAGGAGCTGACCCACCAGGTTGGACGAGCCGTAGACCTGGTTCTGATCGACCACGGGCGAGGTGATGTTGGTATGCTCGATCTCGCCGGTGTCGGGATTGACCGTGGCCGTGGCACGGGTGAGGTCAACCGGGTCGCCCGACATCCGATCCACGCCCATGTTGCCGATCGCGATCGGGGCATGGCCGCCTTTGGGGATGAACGTGAGGCCGTGGTCGAAATACTGACCGAAGGACATCATGAACATGTTGGCCGTCGCCGCCTTGGCCGCATTCGCATCCTGAGCGCCGAGCACGTTCGAGATGTCGCGGGCGTCAAGGCCATCGAACACCGGGTTCACGATACCCGCGCCGTCGATGCCTACGCTGCTGCCGGTGTCGGCGTCGACGCCGTAGCGGGCGTCGGTCACACGGGAAAACGGCAGGGTCGCAGCGCCCGAAATGTCGGGATTGACGAGGTTGTTCGTCAGACCTTCGAGATCGCGGACACCGACGATCAGGTCAGCCGGCTCGTCGTCCGCAGGCTCACCCGCTTCGGGCGGCAGGATCGGTGCTTCGCCCTGACCGGTGACCATGTATTTCAACGCGGCCAGATCGTCGTTTGTCAGCAGGACATTGCCACGCGGCAGGGTGCCGAGAGCGACCGTTCCCATGCCCTGCGGTGCGCCGGTTTGCTCGTTGATGGTCGCCACGCCGCGCAGGGCATTGGCCAGACCGCTGCCCGACTGCACGACGATCGGAAGCGTGTCCACATCATCGACCGTGAAGCTCAGGGTGAAGTCGCCCGAGGTCTGCGTGACGGTCAGCCCGTCAGTCGAACGGGTCGTTGCCAGAGTGGCCGGGTCGATATCCACCGGGACAACGATCACGTCGCCTTCGGTCAGAATGCCGGTCACCGTGGTGGCGCGGCTTTCGGTTTCGACGAACACGCGGTGCGTCGAAAGGCGGCCCGTGACATCCACATTGGCAACTTCGCCAGTCACACTGATGGTGTTGAAGTTGAGAGCTGTCGGGTTGAAGTCACCGATCACCTGCACGTCATTCGTGCCTCCTGCTGTGTTGATCTGGATTTCCTCGATGTTCTGAAGCTGACCGATCACCTGCTCGCCAGTGCCCGCGTCGCGGGTGATGACGATATCTGTACCGGTGGCCAGGGGTGCCCCTGTCCAGGAGTCCGCCGCATAGACGCGGAAGGTTTCATCAGATGCATCGCCGTTGATGATGTAGGTGTCTTCGTCTGCGCCACCGTCGACCACATCGCTGCCGCCGCCGACACTCCAGATGATTTCGTCGCGGCCCGCGCCGGCGTTCAGGATGTCATTGCCTGCGCCACCGGTGATGACGTCGCGACCGTCACCTGCATCCACCACAAGACGCTGGGTCGAGGTGAAGCCGGAGAAGTCGATCACTTCGCGACCGGCCGTGCCATTCACGTAGATCGTGTTGGGCGCCAGCGAGGTGCCTGCGAAGTCACCAACCGCGGCGATGGTTTCAACACCCTGCACCCCGTTGATGGCGACCTCTTCGATGCCGCGCACTTCCATGATCGCGGTCTCCACACCGGCCACTGTCCGGGTGATGATGATCTCGGAGGACGGATCGACGGGGGCGTCGCCGCCCTGACCGGTCCAGGCCGCCACGGTGTACATCGTGAAGCCATCCTCGGTGCCGTCACCGTTGATCACCAGCATGTCGGTGCCGCCGTCGTTGACGATCCCGTGACCCACGACCACGTCGTAGCCGCCGTTGGGCGCGTTCCATGTGATCGTGTCGGAGCCGCCTTCGGCGAAGATCACGTCGTTGCCGGCAAGACCGTTGATGGCATCATCACCGGCGCCTGCGAAGATCGCGTCAGGGCCATTGCTGCCGTCAAGCACGTCGTTGCCATCCGTGCCCTGGATCAGGCCGTTGCTGGCCGGATTGGTGCGCAGATCAATCTCCATATCCGCAAAGCGCAGGATTTCGACATTGGTCAGGCGGTCGGTTCCGTCACCACCGGCGACGTTGGGCTGACCGTTGATCGGGTCGATGAACGCGCCTTCGGCGGGCGGTGCGATATGATCGACCGTGACGCTGCCATCGGCGTTGGTGCGGATGTTGTAGTTGGCCCGCACATCGAAGTAGACAGCCGTGTCCACATCGCCTTCCTGACCGGCGTCGAGGATTTCCCGAACGATCTGCAGCTGACCGGGGCTGATCGAGCCATCGAGCAGCTGGTTCGAGATTTCGAACAGGCTGTTGATGGAGCGCAGTTCCACGGTCGGATCCTGAGGATCGCGGACCGAGATGCGCACGTTCAGCGCCTTGTCGCCGTCGATCACATCGTTGCCGCCACGGCCCTGGATCACGTCGCTTCCGCCGCCACCGAGCAGGATGTTGCCGCCGGTGAAGGTATCTGCGGGATCGACCCCCATCATGTCGGCCAGAAGCTCGCGCAGACCTGCAATCCGGTCAACGCCAGCCTGGGTCAGTTCGTTGGCAAAGAGTGTCGCATCATTGGCCAGCAGATCAATCCCGTCCGGCAGCGCCGCGCCTTCGCGGTCATCGCCATAGAGGAAATCGTCGAAATGCGTGCCCGATGCCGCCTCGATCAGGTTGTAGCGATCGCGGAGTGCGGCCTGCGTCTCGTTGGTTTCCAGACGACGGGTGAGGTCGATATCGGCGCCTGTCATGGCGTCCTTGTGGGCCACCCAGTCGAAGCCGAGATCGCCTTCGTTGACATGCACGCCCTCGCGCTGGATCAGGATATCGTCGCCACCTTCCCCGAGCAGGTCGTTGTCGTTGGCGCCGCCATCCAGAACGTCATGGCCCACAACCCGCGACCCGCCAAAGGGATCGCCGTTGTCGCCCATGACCATGTCGAAGCCGTCGCCGCCTTCGATCCAGTCATCGCCTTCGCCACCGAACATGAACTCGCCACCGGCACCGCCATAGATGAAGTCGTTGCCGTCCATGCCAAACGCCGTGGCCGCATCGTCTGACCCCATGAGGATGGCGTCGTTGCCCTTGCCACCGAAGATCAGTTCGCCGATACCGCCGCCGGCCGAGATCACGTCATCGCCATCTTCGCCATGCAGGAAGCTGACATCGTCGCCATCCTTGAGGATGTCGTTGCCGGCCCCGCCGCGCAGGGTGTTCACGCCAGCGCCACCAATCAGCAGGTCATCGCCCGCGCCGCCCCAAAGCGCATCGTCACCGAGGCCGCCAATTAGGATGTCGCGCTGATCCGTGCCGCCGAGCACCGCGTGTTCGCCGCCGTTGAACTTGAGGAAGTTGTCGTATTCACGCACCCCGTCGATCAACGGCGCATCGACCGTGGCCGTGGCCCTTTCGACCATGGTGGTGCCCATGGCGGCAAGGAACGGATCTACATCGGTGGACAGTGGGTCGGGCATGGACTGCACGGCCTGATCCACTTCCAGGATGACATCCATCGACGAGAAGATGTTGGCCGGGATATGCGCGCCGCCGTCCTTGATGTCTGTGTTGCGCACGATCATCGACGCGAAGGAGTTGTTTTCCAGCTCGGCAATCATGTTCATGCCGGCGGTCCGTGCCAGATAGTAGAAGCGGTCGCCGTTCTGCAGCGCCTCCATCTGCTGCTGGAACACGAAGCCGAAACTGGAGCCGAGCATCCCGCCGAAGGGCATGATGGCCTCGGCCAGACCGCCGATCCAGAACTCGACAGCGTTGATCCCCGTTTCGACCGCAGCCCAGGCGCCGGTGCCGTTGACGAAGTCCAGACGGTCCGCCGGGGCGGTGTCGCCGCCGAGCACCAGATCAGTGGCCGCGGCGCGCTTTTCCACCACGGTCGTGGCGTTCACGATGGTCTCGTGGGTGCCGTAGGACGCGATGAAGTTGATGATGGAAGCCGGGTTCTTGAGGTTCGCGGCAAATTCCGACCAGCCTTCATAGGGCTTGAGGAACTCGCTGCCGGTGGCGGAGTAGAACTGCTCACGCGCGGCATTGAGTGAGGGCACACCGGTTTCCCGACCCCGCGCGATGTTCAGCGCGGCAAGGTCCAGAGGCAGGCCCACAAGGTTATCGCGCAGGGCGCTGGTGATGAACTCATCGATATTGGCGCCGGTTTCGCGGGACATGCCACGGGCCACGGCACCTGCCGCCTGATCCGAGGTCAGGGTCTGGTCGAGGTCAAAGGCGACCGGGTTCAGGAAGGCTTCGATCAGACCGTTCGAGGTGTTCACGCCGTTGGGGTCCATCGTATGAACGTTCTCGGTCAGCATCGAGTGGCCGAAGCGGTACACCACATGGGCGAATTCGGCCATGACTGCGCCGTCGATCTCGGCACTGCCATTGACGCCGAAGGCCGCGATCTGGGGCTGCACGGTGCGGCCGAACTCTTCGAAGGCGAGGTGCTGATACTGCATCTCGGTGGTGAACTTGGCGGCCTGGAACAGACGCCCGCCATCCCATTCGACGGTGTCGACGGTCGCGGTTCCCAGATCGGCATCGGTGATCGGGGTGACAAGCCATTCGTTGATGAAGGCCAGCTCGCCACTGTCGAGGATGGTCTGTTTCATCTCGGTTGCCTGGCGGTTGTGTTCGGTGTGGAACACGTGGTGAACCGCCGTCAGGCCGAAGTTTTCGTTGCCACGGCCATCGCCGGCGATGAAGTGACGATCCAGAAGTTCGTTGTCGTAGGTTTCGTTCATGCCGAACATGTTCGGCATGATCGCGTTGCCGGTGTCGGTATCGGCATCGGGCAACACTTCGATTTCAGGCGTCATCGGGTTGCGATCGTGGTCGATCATGCCCTTGGGGAACGCGGTGTGGGAAATATCCTCGAGGAAGGCATGGCCGTTGCGCAGCGCCTGGCTGGCATCGACGGGGTTGGCCAGATCGCCTTCGATCAGGATATTCAAGGGCTCGGTGCCGCCTTCGACATAGGCGGGGTTCGGCACGACCAGCTGCGGCAGGCCGTTGGCGCCGGGGATGAAGTTGCCGTAGGGATCGGTCGCCAGCAGCGGGCCATCGAGCACGTCGCTGTCATTGAGCTGGATGCCCAGCTTGGTCGCGGCCTGCGCCTTGACATCGCCCCATGTGGACATGCCGCCGGTCTGGCCATGCAGCAGGTAGCCGTTGGAGACAGGGTTTCCGTTGCCGTCGATATCGTATTCGCGCAGGAACACCTGATGCGAGGGGTGCGAGGTGTAGGTCTGGTTCTGGTCGACCCAGGGCGTGGTCTTGTTGAAATGCTCGCGCACGTCATCGTCTGTGCCCAGGATACCATCCGGGCCAGGCTGGTTGGTGGCGCGGGTCAGCACCATGAAGTTGGTGGGCGAGTTCGCATCGTAAAGCGGATCATCAGGCTGCAGCGGAATGTAGACGGTGCCGCTGCCGCCTTTGCCGACCAGGTCGAGGCCGTGATCGAAGAACTGACCAAACAGCGTCATCCACGAGTTGTAGGGTGCGGACAGACCTTCATCGGGCGTCACGTCGGGCAGTAGCACATTGTTGCCGTCCATCGTGATGTCATGGGTGGTCAGCAGCGTGTCGAGGGCCGTTTGCGCCGTGGCGGCGATTTCCTGAGCGGCGGCCAGAGCGGCGTCGGCGGCACCGGGTGCCGTCAGGGCAGCAAGATCGTTGGTGGCAGTGTCGAATGCGGTCTGCTTGGCAGCTTCCAAATCTTGTGCTGCGGTCAGATCAAGCGCTGCCTGAGCGGCATCCTGAGTGGCCTGGTTGAGCGTGATGGTTGCATCTGCGATCACGTCAAGCTGTGTGAGAATGGCCGCATCGGCCATCTGCGCCGTGGCAAGGTTTTGCTGCGCCGTCGTCACATCGCCGGCCGCCGTTTCCAGATCGGTGGTTTCGGTCTGAACCACGCCTTCGAGACGGGTGACTTCGGCGTCGGCGTTGCCGAGATTGGTGTTCAGCGTTGCAAGCTCGCCTTCAGCAACCCCCAACTGTGCCACGAGGCCATCGACGATCCCTTGAGCCGCATCGACATCGGCCTGGGCCAGATCAACGGCGTTCTGCGCATCGACATAGGCCTGATTGTCGTCCTGGGCCGTCTGGAGTGTCTGCTCGGCGGTTGTCAGAGTGTTTTGCGCGCTGGTCAAGAGGCCGTTGGCCTCGTCCAACTGGGTGCTCAAGCCGTCACGGGTGGTGATCGCAGCATCGCGCTGCGTGGTCAGGGAATTGACCTGGGATTGCGCAGTGGAGCGGGCGGCCGTCTCGGTGACGACGTCCTGATCTGCCTCTTCATCCGCGCTGATTGCCTTTTCCAGAACCTTTTCTGCGGCCAGTTTTTCCTCGCGGGCCGTCGAATAGGCCGCGGACGCGAGAGAGAAGTCGGCCAGAGAGCCACCGTTCATGTAGATATTGAGAGCGGCGAGCATGTCGGCCTGTGCGGTCGCAAGCTCGGACACTTCGGTGTCAAAGAGAGCCTGCGCGTCGTCGCGCGCCGTCTGGGTTTCGGCGGCAGCCTGCTCGGCTGTGGTGACGCGGTTTTGTGCGGCGGATGCGGCCTCTTGCGCGGTTTGAAGCTGGACGTTCAGACCGTCGAGATCCGTCTGAGCCTGCTTGAGCTGTGCGTCAAGATCGTTGACACGCGCCTGTGCGCTGTTGACGGCGGTGGTCGCCTCGGCAACGGCTGTTTCGGCTTCGGTGATCGCACCTGCGGCGTCGGTTTCAAGTGCCAGCGCGTCCTGCGCGTTGGTCAGAAGGGTATTGGCCGAGAGAAGATCTTGATCCGCGGTTGCCTTTTGCTCCTGCAGATTTGTGACGGTGGTCTGTTTCGCGTTGCGCATGGTCAGCATGGACGCCGCCGCGCTTTCGGCTTGCGTCAGGGCATCTTGAGCCGCCTTGAGATCGGCCTCGGCCAGGGTGTGCGCCGCAACGGCAGCATTCAGCGCCACCTGCATTTCGGCAACCTGCCCCTGCCCTTGCAGCGTCACCATGGTGGCCGCTGCATTGTCGAGCGCGTCCTGAGCCTGGTTCACGGCCTGATCGGCGGTGGTCTTGGCCGTTGTCTTGGCGGCCACATCGTCTTGTGCGGCGGTCAGTTCGGCGCTGGCGGTGTCCAGCGCAGACTGCAATTGCTGGCGCTGCAGTTCGAGCGCCTGATCGACGTTGCCGGTGGCGGCCTGTGCATCGATGACACGCTGATAGGCCTGTACGATCTCGTTGGCGGCGGTCAGCATCGCCTGCCCGGTCAGACCCGAATGGCTGAGGGCTGCGGCGACAACGGCGGGGTTGGACAGGGTCTGATCGGCGATCAGGTTCGAAATGATTCGCGGCTCGGCGTCATAGACCGACCCGGAGGTCTGCGTGTAGGAGGTCGGACCGGCCTGAGGCGCGCGCGGGTTGGGATCGGCGAGATGTGCAGTGTCGGGCTGCGTGAGGAAGGTCGACTCAAGAAGACGCGGCATCACTTGATCGGCGGAGCCCCAGTCTTCGCGGCCCGGGGTCAGGTTGTTCAGCGTGCCGTCAACAAGACGCAGGCCATACGGCAGCAGGGGGTTCTGCACCAATTCGGTCAGCGGAGTACCTGCCACGTGCTGTTCGGCGATGCGAATCTGGTCGAGGATGTGCTTCAGGTCGTTTGTGTTCACGAAAACCATTTTGGTCTCTCCTGTTTAGAAGTCTGTTGGATCACCCACTGAGTCGGGGGCGGAAATCTGATGACCCAGACCTAGCAAGGGAAACCGCGGACCGGAGGCGCAGAAGGTCTTGTGAAAAACCCTACGAAGGTAGCGGTCGCATCAGACCAAGGTCTGATAGGCCGGGAAGGGGCGCACAGTGGGAATCGGCGCTCAATGGCGCCGATTCGGGCAGCAGCGGGCGGCGGTTACCGCGCGATCAGGCTTGGGGAACAGGTGTGGCGTTGCGCCAAGTGGCAAGCCGGGCGATCCGGCACGCGGCGCCGTGGGCCATGAGGCACAGGACCGGCGTGACCACCAGGCTGAGCACGGTCGAGACCGCGACGCCGCCGATCACGGTGAGCGCCAGCGGTTGACGGAAAGCGGACCCGTCGAGCCACGGAAGGGCCGCAGGCAGCATCCCGGCAATCATCGCGACGCTCGTCATGATGATCGGGCGTGCCCGGTCCGAGGCGGCGGCGATCACCGCTTGCGGCATGTTGCCATGCCGCGCAAACAGCGTTTGCGCACGGTCGACCAGCAGAATCGCATTCTTGGCCACGATGCCAAGCAGAAGGATCAGACCGATCAGCACCGGCAGGGAAACCGGCAATCCGGTCAGTGACAAGACCAGCATCCCACCGCTTAACGCAAAGACCAGCGAGCCGAGAATCACACCGACCTGAGCCACCGAGCGGAAGAGGGCATAAAGCACCGCGACCAGCAGCAAGAGCATGCTGCCCAAGGCGCGGCCAAGGTCGGACATCATCGCGCGCCGGGAGGCGGTGTCGCCTGCAGGCAGCAGGGCCAGACCGGGCAGATCGGAGGACAGGCGGGCAACCTCGGCCTCGGCGATTTCGGTGACGCGGCGCGCACTGGCCGCCGAAGGGGGCGCGGCCAGAAGGGGCAGCACATAAAGACCATCGCGGCGGTCGAGCCGCAGATGCGCGAACTCCAGATCGAACCGTCCAAGCGCGGCAAGCGGCATGGTGCCGCCCCCCGGCAAGGCGACGGGTGCGAAGCTCAGGTCATTCGGCGCGGGGGCGTCGGGGCTGGATGCCACCAGCCGACTGCGCAGGCCGAGCGGCTGTTGGTCATCGCCCTCGATCCTCGCGATCAGGTGATCGTCGCGGTGTGCATGGCCCTGAAGGGCTGCGACAAGATCCGCCGCGCTGAGGTCAAGCTGTCGCAAGAGCCCTTGATCGGGCAGGAAACGCACCTGCGCCTGTCGGGTAGCCATTGGCGACAGGATGGGAATATCCTCGGGCAGTTGCGCGATGGCGGCCAGAATCGCAGGCGCCGCGATTTCAAGGCTCTGGCGATCCGGGGCCGCCAGATCGAGCACCAGCGCCGGACGCCCGGCACTGGTGAGCGGCAAGGCCCGCGCATCGGCAGTCTGGCGGAGCGCGTCGCGCACCCGGGCCGCGATCGGGGCGGTGCCGTCGGTTTGGATCAGCAGGCGGAGTGTATCGTCGGGTTGATCCGAGGCGATCACGGTCAGGCCGCGCACGCCCTTGTCCGCCAGAAGATCGCGTTCGAGCGCGGCAAGATGGTCCAGACGCGCCTTGGGGGGCATTGTGGGTGGCAGCGCCATGTCGAAGCGCAACAGCGCGTCGCGGTCCAGAGGAATGAACGCCCCGGGATGATTGAGCGCCGAAGCCACAGAAAGCCACGCCACCAGCCCCGCCCCCACCAGACAGAGCCAGCGAAGACGCAGCGCGCGGACCAGCACGGCGCGGTATTGCCGCGCGATCCGCCGGGTCGACGGCGCGACAGGCCGAAGCACCGGGCTGCCCGCGAAGCGCACGGCAAGGCCCGGGATGACAAGGCGAGAGACCAGCAGCGAAAACACCGTCGCGATGCACAACGTGTAGCCGAACGCCTGAAAATAGAGACCGGCCTCGCCCGGCATGGTCGCAACGGGCAGGAACACCGCCAGCAGGGCAAGGCTTGTGGCGATAACCGGGCGGGCCATTTCACTGACCGCGCGCGCGACGGCCTCATGAGGATCGTGACCCCGGCGCTGGTGCCTGTGGATATTCTCGATCTCGACGATGGCGTCGTCGACCACGATCCCCGACGCAAGGGTGAGGGCCAGCAAGCTGACGATGTTCAGACTGAGGCCCGTCACCTGCATCACATAGAGCGTGGGCAGCACGGACAACGGAATGACCAGCGCGGCCAGCGCCGTGGCACGCCAGGATTTCAGCGCAAGAGCGATCACCGCGATCACCAGCAGACAGCCTTCCAGAAGGGCCTGCCGGGTGGCCCCAAGCGAGCGGATGGCCTGCTTGGCGGGCCGCGCAATCACATCGAGGCCGAGGTCAGGGCGGCTATGCCGGAGGTCTGTCAGCGCGCGGTCAAGATCACGGCTGAGCGTCACGAGATCGGCGCCGGACGCGGCATGGACCTGCGCCAGAAGCGCCGGTGCGCCATTGTGCCGGGTGAGCCAATCGCGCGGCGCGGGCGCGGAGGAGACACGGGCGACGGCGGCCAGCGGGATCGACTGCCCTTGGGCGGTGGTCAGCGACAGGCCGGACAGCCTTTGCACCGCATCTGCGGTCTGCATGTCCTGCGGCAGCGAGAACAGGATGGTGCCCGCGGTCGGGACAGAGGACACCGCCACTTGTGCCGCCACCTGCTGCGACAGCGCCTGCGTGATCTGGCGGTTCAGCGCGGCGAAGGTCAGCCCCACCGAGGCAAGCTGAGGGTCGGTTGTCTGGATCACCAGTTCGGCGCGGGCGGTGCCCTGAACCTCGATCTCGGCGATGCCGTCGATCTTGCGCAAGGTGGGCAGGATGGTATCGCGCAGCGCATCGCTGGCGGTGACGATGTCGCCGTCGCGGGGCAGAATGGCCAGCTCCAACGCGGCCTGACGGCGCGAGGAGGTGGCGCGGATCTCGTCGATGGAGACCGCCAGATCAAGATCGGGTCTGAGCGCCTGAAGCCGGTCCTGCACCTTGGCGAGACTGTCCTGGGCCGTACGGGAGTTGCGCAGGCTGAGGGTCATGACCAGTTGTCCGGACGTGATCTGCGCGCGGATCGAGGTGACGTCGGGCAAGGACGACAGCGCGCGATAGACCGGCTGGGCCAGATCGTGATCGGTCGCGGTGAGCGAGGCATCGGGCGCCGTCAGGCGCAGCACGATCCGGTTGTCACCGATATCGGGCAGATGGGTGAGCGGCAGGGTCAGACCCGCGCGCAAGCCCAGAAGCGCCAGAACGGTGATGACGATGACCGCCAAGACCGCGTGGCGCAGGATGCCATCCGTGAAGGTCATCGCCGGGCCAGCCCGAGATGCAGCGCCGCTGTCTGTTTCACGCCGATTTCGGTCAGCGCATCCATGTCTATCAGCGTCTCGCCATCCCGCAGGAGGGGCGAGGCGACAGCGACATAGACCGCGCCTTGGGGCAGGCCCGAGACGATCTCGGCGTCGGCGCCGCCGGGACGCATGGACAGATCGACCGGTGTCGCGACCGTGCGCCGATCGACCACGCGCAAGACGCCGGGGCCGGTCTCGAGCGCCACGAGGGCGGATGTGGGCACGATGATCGCAACGCGCTGATCCACGATGATTTCGCCACGCAGGCTGGCCCCGGCAAGATGGGATTGCCCATCGGGCAGGTCCACCGCGACGCGCGCCAGACCGGCATCGGGGCCGGTAGACGGGGTGATCCGTGTGACATCGGCGGCGATCATCCCGCCATCCGGCGCCCAGAGGCGGACCGGATCACCGACAGAGACGCGGGCAAGGACATGCGGGGGGACGGCCAGCACCGCCTCCATCCGGTCGGCGGAGGCAAGACCGAGGACAGGGCCGCCCATGACCGGGGTGTCACCGGGATCGACCATGATCCTTGTCACGCGGCCCGCAACCGGTGCGCGAATATCCATCTGATCGGTCAGAGTGCTGACGCGCTCGACCTCGAGCCGGGCGAGGGTTTCGCTGGTCTGCGCCCCGGCAAGACGGGCCTTGGCGGCCTCGTGCGCGGACATCGCCTGTTGCAGCGCGCGGGTCGCATCCTGCCGCTGCACTTCGGACGAGGCGCCGGTCTTGGAAAGACGTTCGAGACGTTCCAGTTCGGCGCGGCGCTGCGCGATATCGGTGGCCGCGACCTGCAGGTCGGACCGGGCGATGCGGATATCGGCACGGGTTGCCGCAAGAGTGGCCTGAGCCTGCAGGAGATCGCGCCGGATATCGGTGCGGTCAATACGAACGAGGATTTGCCCCGCATCAACGAGATCGCCTTCGTTCACCAGAATATCCGTCACCGGGGCGGCATGGCGCGGCATCGATACGCGGATGATATCCGCAGGGGCGACATGGCCGAAGGCATGCAGCACATCGTCGATCCGAAGAGGGTCCGCGCGGCGCAACGAGGCCGAGACCGGGGCAGGATCGTCGATGGGGCCAGCCATTTCGGTGGCGGTCAGCTGTGAAATCCCCAAGGGGCACAGAATGGCGACGGTGGCGACAACGGCGCCTCGTGTGATCCAGCGCATCGGTCAGGCTCCTTCCTGGTGGTGATATCAGCCGGCGAGGTCGATGCGGTTGAGCGCGCAATGGCTCCAGAGGGCGTCCATGGCACCGACAAGGGCATCCATCTCGCGCGGGCCGTGGACCGGCGAGGGGGTGAAGCGCAGCCGCTCGGTGCCACGCGGCACGGTGGGGAAGTTGATCGGCTGCACGTAGATGCCGTGATCCTGCAACAGCATGTCCGACAGTAGCTTGGTGTGGACCGGGTTGCCCACGATGACCGGCACGATGTGCGATCCGTGGTCGATGATCGGCAGCCCCAGCCCCTTGAGCC
>JALQUE010000118.1 GCA_023260815.1 Roseovarius sp. | reverse complement strand
GTCTGTGCTGACCGATACGCCCAGTTTTCAGGGCGCGCCCGACTATCTTCAGCAGGCCCGCGCGGCCTGTGATCTGCCGGTGCTGCGCAAGGATTTCATGTATGACACCTATCAGGTCGCCGAGGCCCGCGCCTGGGGGGCCGATTGCATCCTGATCATCATGGCCTCGGTCAGCGACGCGCAGGCCGCCGAGCTTGAGGCCGCAGCAAACGACTGGGGCATGGACGCGCTGATCGAAGTGCATGACCGCGCCGAGTTGGAGCGCGCCTCGCGCCTGACATCGACGATGATCGGGATCAACAACCGCAATCTCAATACCTTCGAAACCACGCTCGACACCACGCGCAGCCTGGCCAAGCTGGTGCCCGAGGGGCGGATGATCGTCTGCGAAAGCGGGCTGTCCGCGCCAGCGGACCTGGCCGAGATGGCCAAATACGGCGCGCGCGCCTTCCTGATCGGTGAATCCCTGATGCGCCAGGATGATGTCGAGGCCGCGACCCGCACCATCCTCGCCAATCCGTTGACGCCGGGGGGGATGTAGCATGACGGGCCTCACGCATTTCGATGGCAAGGGCGATGCCCATATGGTCGATGTCTCGGACAAGGCGGTGACCGCCCGGATCGCCGTGGCCGAAGGTTACGTGAAGATGGCCTCGCAAACCTTTGATATCGTTTCAGAAGGTCGCGCAAAAAAGGGCGATGTCCTGTCGGTTGCGCGGCTGGCTGGCATCATGGGCGCCAAGAAAACGCCCGAGCTGATCCCGCTTTGTCATCCGCTGCCGATCACCAAGGTCGCAGTGGAGCTGTCGCTCGACGCCGATCTGCCCGGCGTGCGGATCGAGGCGACGGTCAAAACCACCGGCCAGACCGGCGTCGAGATGGAGGCGTTGACCGGCGTCACCACAGCCGCGCTGACCGTCTATGACATGGTCAAGGCGGTGGACAAGGCGATGGAAATCGGCGGCATCCGGGTCATCCTGAAGGATGGTGGCAAATCCGGCCGCTTCGAGGCGCGATGATCACCGTCGACGAGGCGCTTGCGCATCTCTTTTCGCTGGTGTCGCCGCTCGACACCGAAGAGGTTCCGTTGCAGCAGGCATCGGGCCGCGTGATGGCCACCTGCGCCGTGGCGCGGCGGGACCAGCCGCCCTTTGCGGCTTCGGCCATGGATGGCTATGCGGTGGCGGCGGATGCCGCGCAGCCCGGCGCGCGCTTCACCGTGATCGGCGAGGCGGCGGCAGGCCATGCCTTTGGCGGGCAGGTCGGCGCGGGACACGCCGTGCGCATCTTCACCGGTGCGCCGGTCCCCGCTGGCACCGATCATGTGGTGATCCAGGAGGATGTGATCCGCGCGGGCGACACCATCACCCTGGGCGAGACGCTTGACGACAAGTCCCATGTGCGCCCCGCGGGCGGCGATTTCCGTGTCGGCGACCGGATCGACGCGCCCCGTGTCCTTGGCCCGGCCGATATCGCGTTGCTGGCGTCGATGAACATTCCCACCGTGACCGTGCGGCGAAAGCCGCGTGTGGCGCTGATCTCGACGGGGGATGAACTGGTCATGCCCGGCGACACCCCTGCCCCCGACCAGATCATCGCGTCGAACACCTTCGGGCTGAAGGCGATGCTGGACGGGATCGGCGCCGAGGCGCGCATCCTGCCCATTGCCCGCGACACCCGTGCCTCGCTGATCGCGGCCTTCGATCTGGCGCGCGGCGCCGATCTGGTCATCACCATCGGCGGCGCGTCGGTGGGCGATCATGATCTGGTGGGCGTTGTGGCGGCCGAGCTGGGGATGGAGCGCGCCTTCTACAAGGTGCGGATGCGCCCCGGCAAGCCGCTGATGGCAGGCCGGATGGGCGACGCGGCGATGATCGGCCTGCCCGGCAACCCGGTGTCGGCAATGGTCTGCGGCAAGGTCTTTGTGGCGCCGGTGGTCCGCGCGCTGCTGGGCCTTGGGGAACATCGCGCGCCGCGCCTGACGGCGCGTCTTGCCCACGACCGGCCTGCAGGCGGACCGCGCGAGCATTACAGGCGCGCGCGGCTCGACGATGGGGTGATCGCCCCGGACAACCGGCAGGACAGCTCGCTTTTGTCGGTGCTGGCGGGGGCCAATGCGCTGATGATCCGCCCCGCAGACGACGGCCCGCGCAAGGCCCAAGACATGATCGACTACCTGCCGCTGTGATCCGCTGCCGCTGTGATCCGCTGCCCCTGTGATCAGGGCCTCAGGGCCGACGTGATCCCGAAAAGGGCCGTGCCGCCCCTGCCCGATCCGACCGATGCCTATTCCGCGGCGGTGCGATCGTCTTCTTCGGCTGTTTCGACCTCGATCTCGGCGGCGCGCTTTTCGACCTGTTCGACGATATGCTCGATCATCTGGTCGTTGGACATCTTGTGGCTGGCCTTGCCCGCAAGATAGACCATCCCGCTGCCGGCCCCGCCCCCGGTAAAGCCCACATCGGTCATCAGAGCCTCGCCTGGGCCGTTCACCACGCAGCCGATGATCGACAGGCTCATCGGGGTCTTGATATGCTCCAGCCGGGCCTCCAGCGCCTCGACCGTGCGGATCACGTCAAAGCCCTGCCGCGCGCAGCTTGGGCAGGAGATGATATTGACCCCCCGGTGCCGCAACCCGAGCGATTTGAGGATCTCATAACCGACCTTCACCTCTTCCACGGGATCGGCACTCAGGCTCACGCGGATCGTGTCGCCAATGCCCATCCACAAGAGGTTGCCAAGCCCGATCGCCGATTTGATCGTGCCGCTGGTCAGCCCCCCAGCCTCGGTGATGCCGAGGTGAATGGGCGCGTCAGTGGCGTCGGCAATGCCCTGATAGGCGGCGGCGGACAGGAACACGTCGCTGGCCTTCACGCTGATCTTGAACTCGTGAAAATCGTTGTCCTGCAGGATGCGGATATGTTCGAGACCGGACTCGACCATCGCCTCGGGGCATGGCTCGCCGTATTTTTCCAGCAGGTGCTTTTCAAGGCTGCCCGCATTGACCCCGATCCGCATCGAGCAGCCGTGATCGCGTGCGGCGGCAATGACCTCGCGCACACGATCTTCGCTGCCGATATTGCCGGGGTTGATGCGCAGACAGGAGGCACCTGCCTCGGCGGCTTCGATCCCACGCTTGTAGTGGAAATGGATGTCGGCCACGATCGGCACCGGACTTTCGGCAACGATCTCTTTCAGGGCCTTCGCGCTTGCCTCGTCAGGCACCGAGACGCGCACGATATCGGCGCCCGCTTCGGCGGCGGCCTGAACCTGCGCCACGGTCGCGGCCACATCCGTGGTGGCGGTGTTGGTCATGGTCTGCACGCTGATCGGCGCGTCACCCCCCACCGGCACAGTGCCGACCATGATCTGACGGCTTTTGCGGCGGTAGATATTGCGCCAAGGGCGGATATGATTCAGCGACATCGCAAGTTCCCCGGAGTATTCGCGTCAGAGCAGGTGGATTGACCACAGCCGCAGGATAAGCGTCAAAGCGGCCCGCTGCAATGACTGGCTGCGGTCACTCCTGCGGGGCCGCAGATGGCTGCAATTCCGCCACGTAGCGCAGCAGATCCTCGTCTTGCGTCAGATCCGCCACGTCATAAGAGGCGGTCAGCGCCTCGGCATCAAGCGCAAGGCCCGACGTGACCGAACCGCTTTCGCCCGCCGGGCCGTAATGCGTGCCATTCACCGTGAAATAGACCGCCCCGGATTCGCCCACGCGGATCGTCGGTGGTTCTTCGGTGGTGGGCACCTCATAGGCGTCGCCACCATTCATCACGCCTTCAAAGATCACGCTGCCATCGCTTGCGCGCACCCGCACCCATGCCGGGCGCACTGCCACGACGCGCACGCCGGGCACAGGTTCTTCCACGACCTGCGGACTGCCGGGCGCTGCGTCCGTCATGTTGCGCGCAACCGTAAAGGTGCTGGACCGGTCGGTTTGCGGCAATTCGGGGCGCAGCGTGCCCACCTGCGCCGGATCCAGCGTCGAGATCGGCGCATCACGCGCAACCATCACCGGCACATCCAGCGCCTCGGGACGATAAAGCCGGTCGATGCTGTCATTCTCGGGCGGCAGAAAGCTGCCGGCGGTGCGGACGGGATCGCCATCCGTGCCGGTGGCACCCGTGATCGCGCCGTCCAGCGGATCAAGATCGGCCAGAACATCTGGTGTATTCTCGACCGGGGCGAATTGCACGCGCTGCACCTCGTTCAGAACGGCCCATCCGCCATAGCCAATGGCACTGATCAGCGCGACCAGCACCATGACAGACCCGATCGCACCCGGTTCGACCCGCGCCAGAAAGCCTTCCGAGGCGGGCGCAAACGGCGTGCCCGGCGACATCAGGGGGTCTGCCTTGCGGTTCGGGGCTGCGGTCTTGAACGTCGATTTCTGCTTTCGGATCGACGACGCCTCGGCAGACATGCCGTGCGCGATGGAAAACTTGCTTTCCTTGCAGAACGCGTCAAAGGCGCGGTCGGGATCCATGCCCAGATACCGGGCATAGGAGCGCACATAGCCGGGGATGAAACCGGGTGTGTCGAAGGCATCAGGATCGGCATTTTCGATGGCGGCCACATATGCCGCCTTGATTCGCAGTTCGCGTTCAACGTCCAGAAGCGATTTTCCGAGAGTTGCGCGCTCGCCGCGCATCAGGTCACCAAGACGGATATCGAAGTCGTCGAACCCGCGGGGTTCAACTTCGTCCTCTTCGGTCTTGCGCGAAAACCGGCGCCCTATCATGTACCCTGCCCCTCGAAACGTATGGGTTGTCTCCGCGTATCCCGATTCGGAGACCCCGCTTTTCTTCAACCATAACTAACACATTACAAGGGGTATTGCACCTTCGCAGGCGTCAGCCCGCCAAATCGGCACGATTCAGCGCGCAATGGCTCCAGAGGGCGTCCATGGCGTTGACCAGCGCATCCATTTCGCGCGGGCCGTGGACCGGCGACGGGGTGAAGCGCAGGCGCTCGGTGCCGCGCGGAACGGTGGGGAAGTTGATCGGCTGCACATAGATGCCATAGCCCTCGAGCAGCATGTCGCTGAGCTTTTTGGTATGCACCGGATCGCCCACGATCACCGGCACGATATGGCTGCCGTGATCGATCAGCGGCAGGCCCATCCCCTTGAGCCGGGTCTTGAGGATCTTCGCCTGGGTCTGATGCGCCTCGCGCAGCGCCCCGTCCCGCTTGAGATGCGCCACACTGGCCGCGGCCCCTGCGGCCCAGATGACCACGAATCCGATGGCGAAGATGAACACGAACCCGATACAGTTGAGGGCCTCTTTGATGTCGTCCTGGTGCATTGGCGCACCTCCTGAAGTTGACGCGCCCCCGAAGGGGCGCTTGGTTGTTGGTTGTTG
>JALQUE010000115.1 GCA_023260815.1 Roseovarius sp. | reverse complement strand
TCGACGATCATCACGCGGTTGAGCGTGCCCAGAAGCAGAACCGTCGCCATCCCCACCGACACCTGAAACAACGACAGGCGCAGAAGCTGCGCCATCGGCAGCCCTTCGCTTGCGGCATCCGCGAAAGGCAGGATGCGGCTTGTCAGATGGATCAGGCGAGAGGGACGGCGCTGGCTCATCGTGACAGCTCCATGGCTTGCGAGATATAGAAGCCCGACGTGATCCGCGACAGCGCCGACAGGCTGGCATCCGTGCCGGTGTCGGCCAGCGCGCGGGTCAGCCCGGCGGCGGCATGGGGCACCATGGTGGGCGACCGGTCGGCGCGGGGGAACATCTGCCCCATGCGCCACATTGCCATCAGAAGCGGGGTGCGCGGCGCGACGGTGAACACCACCTTGCTGTCGGTGCGCAGTGCCAACCCGGCCAGTGCCCGGGCGATATCGGCCTGCGAGTAATAGATCAGGCTGTCCATCGCGACCACATGATCGAACGTTCCCAGCCTTTCGGACAGCATGTCGCCCGAATGAAACGACACCCGCGCCGACAGATCGATGGGCAGGCGTTTTTGCGCGATCAGCACCAGCGAGGGCGAGATATCCACCGCCACCACATCGGCCCCGCGCGCCGCGAGTTCCGCCGTCATCTGCCCCGCGCCGCAGCCCGCATCCAGCACCCGCGCGCCGGTCAGGTCATCGGGCAGGCGCGACAGGATCTGCGCCCGCATCCTGTCCCGTCCCGCGCGCACCGTTTCACGGATGCGGCTGACCGGCGCGTCGCTGGTCAGCCGTTCCCATGTCCGGGTCGCGGTCTTGTCGAAATACGTCTCGACCGAGGCAAGGGTGCGGTCATACGACATCAGTCAAACCCCAGAAGTTCAAAGATGTCGCGGTCTTCCATCGGCGCGGGCACCAGCGGTTCGGTGCCGTTCCACAGCGTTTCGGCCAGACGGATATATTCCTTGCGGCAGTTGACGACATCTTCCTCGTCATCCATCTCGAACAGCGTCTTTTTCTTGAGGCGCGACCGGCGGATGGCATCCACATCGGGCATATGCGCGATCCGGTTGAAGCCGATCTCGGCGCAATAGCGATCCACCTCGTTGGTATCCTTCGACCGGTTCGCCACGCAGCCTGCAAGGCGCACCTTGTAATTGGCCGATTTGGCCTGCACCGCGGCGATGATCCGGTTCATCGCGTAGATCGAGTCGAAATCATTGGCCGTCACGATCAGCGCCCGGTCGGCATGCTGCAAGGGTGCCGCAAAGCCGCCGCAGACCACATCACCCAGCACGTCGAAGATCACCACATCGGTGTCTTCCAGCATGTGATGCTGCTTGAGCAGCTTGACGGTCTGACCCACCACATAGCCACCGCATCCGGTGCCAGCGGGGGGGCCGCCGGCTTCGACGCATTTCACCCCGCCCCAGCCGGTCGCCACGAAATCCTCGGGGCGCAGCTCTTCGGGGTGGAAATCGACTTCCTTGAGAATGTCGATCACCGTGGGCTGAAGCCGTCCGGTCAGTGTGAAGGTGCTGTCATGCTTGGGGTCGCAGCCGATCTGCAGCACCCGTTTGCCCATCTTGGCGAAGGCGGCCGACAGGTTCGAGCTGGTGGTCGATTTGCCGATCCCGCCCTTTCCATAGACCGAGAACACCTTGGCGCCCTCGATCTTCGTCGAAGCGTCTTGATGGACCTGCACGGAGCCTTCTCCGTCCTGTCCCTTGAGCGTCGGAATCTCGTCGCGAGGGCTCATGTCTGGCCTGTCCTTCCTGAGTTACGTGTCCTGTTGCGCGTGTCGTTCGTCATTCTGCGGCCACCCCTTCAAGGCGATCCTCGATGGCGTCGGCGGCATTGCGCAGGGCGCTGAGCGTCGCTTCATCGGGGGACCAGTAGGCGCGGTCGTGGGCTTCGAGCAGGCGGTTGGCCATCCGCGAGGACGCCACGGGATTGAGATCGGTCAGACGCTTGCGCATCGCATCGTCCAGCACGAAGGTCTCTGAGATCCGCTGATAGACCCATGGCTCCACCTGGCCGGTGGTGGCCGACCAGCCCATCGTGTTGGTCACATGGCTTTCGATCAGGCGGACGCCCTCGGCGCCATGCTTGAGAAGAGCCTCGTGGAATTTCGGGTTCAATGCCCGCGACCGCGTCTCGAGCGAGACCTGATCGGCCAGCGTGCGGACCTTGCCCGCGCCACGGGTGGTGTCGGAAATGTAGATCGCCGCTTCCTGCCCGCCGCGCGCGCGCTTGACCGCGCGGGAAATCCCGCCAAGCGTGTCGAAATAGTGATCCACCGTGGTGACACCCAGTTCGACCGATTCAAGGTTCTGATAGGCCAGGTCCACATCGCGCAGCGCCTGCTGCAGAAGCGCCGTGTTCTGCTGGGCCTTGCCGTTGACGCCATAGGCAAAGCTCTTGCGGGTTTCATAGGCGTCGGCCAGTTCGTCCTCGTCGCCAAAGGCCGATCCGTCGACCAACTGGTTGACGTTCGATCCATAGGCGCCCTCGGCATTGGAAAACACCCGCAAGGCGGCGGTTTCCAGATCGCAACCGATCTTTTCGGCATAGGCCAGCGCATGGGTCCGGATGAAGTTCTGCTCCAGCGGTTCATCGGCCATCGCGGCCTTCAGCGCCGCCTCGGCCAGCAGCCGGGTCTGCAGCGGCAGAAGATCGCGGAAGATGCCCGACAGGGTCATGATCACGTCGATGCGCGGCCGGCCCAATTCGGCCAGCGGGATCAGATCGGCGCCGCACAGTCGCCCGAAACTGTCGAATCTCGGCTTGGCGCCGATCAGCGCCAGCGCCTGCGCGATGGGGCTGCCGTCGGATTTGATGTTGTCGGACCCCCACAGCACCAGCGCCACGCTGCGCGGCAGGCTCTTGTGGGTATCCAGCAAGACCTGCGCCTGTTTCGCGCCTTCGCGGCAGGCAAATTCGGTGGGCATGCGGAACGGATCGAAGGCATGGATATTGCGCCCCGTCGGCAGGATATCCGGTGAACGGATCAGGTCGCCGCCCGGCACCGGCGCGGTGAACCGGCCATCCAGCGCGTTCAACAGGCCGTCGATCTCGCCATTGCGTTGCAACAGGGTGTCCACCCTTGCGCGGGTCTCGGCATCGGCGCCGTCGATCAGGCGCAGGTAATCGGCGCGTGCGGCATCGCTCATCGGCTGGCCCAGCACATGCAGCCCCTCGGGGATCAGCGCATCCTCGGTCTCCAGCAGGCGCAGCCACAGGGCCTGCGGGTCCGCGCCATTCAGATCGACCGCCGCCGCCTGCTCGGCGATCAGCGCCTCAAGCTCGTTGCGCTCATGCGCATCGGGGGTCATTTCGCGCCAGCGCGTCAAGCTGTCCTTCAACTCGGCCAGGCCCTTGTAAAGCCCCGAGGCCGCCAGCGGCGGGGTCAGATGCGTCACCGTGACAGCCCCCGAGCGGCGCTTGGCCAGCGTCGCCTCAGACGGGTTGTTGGACGCATAGAGATACACATTCGGCATGTCGCCGATCAGCCGGTCAGGCCAGTCCGAGGGGCCGGCGCCGGCCTGCTTGCCCGGCATGAATTCCAACGCGCCATGCATCCCGAAATGGAGCACGACATCGGCGCGGAACGTGGACTTGAGCCACAGGTAGAAGGTGCTGAACGCATGGGTCGGGGCAAAGCCGCGCTCGAACAGAAGGCGCATCGGATCGCCCTCATAGCCAAACGCCGGCTGCAGCCCGACAAACACATTGCCCATCTGCGCCCCCAGAACGAACACGCCGCGCCCGTCGGATTGGACCTTGCCGGGGGCAGGGCCCCATTGCGCCTCGATCTCGTCCAGCCAGGGCGTGCCGGCGACGATCTCGTCGGCGCTCACATGGGCCGCGACATTGGCGTCCTGACCGTATTGCTGCGCCGTTCCTTCCAGAACCGTGGCGCGCAGCGCCTCGACGCTGTCGGGCGGGGTCACGTCATAGCCACGGTCGGCCAGCGCGTGCAGCGTGTTGTAAAGCGAGCGGAACACATCCAGATAGGCCGCCGTGCCCGCAGCCCCCGCATTGGGCGGAAACCCGAACAACACGATGGCCAGACGGCGCTCGGCCACCTGCGAGCGCCGCAGCGCCACCAGCCGCTCGACCCGTGTCGTCAGCCGCTCGATCCGGTCCAGGCAGGGCGCCATCGCCTTGGCGCTTTGCCCCGCCTGGCAGCGATGCGTGCAGCCGGTGCAGATATCGTCGCCATGCCGGCCCGCAAAGACCGTGGGATTGGTCGCGCCATCCAGCTCGGGCAGGGCGATCAGCATGGTGGTCTCGATCGGGCCCAACCCCTGCGCCGAGGCGGCCCATTGACCAAGCGTCTGAAATTCCAGCGGATGTGCGGCCACATAGGGCACGTCCAGCGCGCTCAGGATGCCAACAGCCGCTTCATTGTCGTTATAGGCAGGCCCGCCCACCAGCGAAAATCCGGTCAGCGACACCAGCGCGTCGATCTTCACGCCCCATTCGTCGCGGAAAAACGCCTCGATCGCCGGACGCCCGTCCAGCCCCGAGGCAAACGCCGCCATAACCCGCAGCCCGCGGGCCTCCAGCGCGCGGATCACCGCGTCGTAATGCGCGGTATCGCCTGACAGCACATAGCTGCGCATCAGCAGGACACCCACCGTGCCGGTCGTATCCTTGGGGCCGGGCAGGGCGCGGGCATCCTCGGTGATGCGGTCGGGCAGGTCGGGATGGTAAAGTCCGGTATCGGGGTATTCCAGAGGTGCGGGCGCGCGCGTGCCGCGCCACTCCGCGATCCGGCAATACCGCGAGATCAGGAACCGCACCATGCCCTCGATATTGTCGTCCGAGCCACCCAGCCAGTATTGCATGATCAGGAACCAGGCCCGCAGATCCTGCGCCTTGCCGGGAATGAGCTTGAGGATGCGCGGCAACCGCTTGAGCATCTTCATCTTGCGCTCGCCGCTTTCGGTCGAGGGCGCCGACGAGCCGCGCAGCTTCTT
>JALQUE010000102.1 GCA_023260815.1 Roseovarius sp. | reverse complement strand
TGGGTGTCGGCCCGATCAACGCCAGCCGCAAAGCCCTGGCAAAGGCCGGCTGGTCGGTTGAAGATCTGGATCTGGTCGAAGCCAATGAAGCATTTGCCGCACAGGCATGTGCCGTCAACAAGGACATGGGCTGGGATCCGGCAATCGTGAACGTGAACGGTGGCGCGATTGCGATCGGGCACCCGATCGGCGCCTCGGGTTGCCGGGTTCTGAACACACTCCTGTTCGAGATGAAGCGTCGCGATGCCAAGAAAGGCCTGGCCACGCTGTGCATCGGCGGTGGTATGGGCGTCGCCTTGTGTGTGCAGCGCGATTGAGCGTAACGCCAAGGTCATGAACACCAGTCAAAAGGGCGCTTGATAGAGCGCCCTTTTGCATATCGGATAAAAAACGCTGCAGTGCGGAAAATTCCGCAAGTAATAATATTGCGCACTGGACGTTGAAAGAGTAACAGAGTTACCAGACCGTTTAACCAGATTGGAGGAAAACATGGCACGAACAGCACTCGTCACCGGCGGCTCCCGCGGGATCGGCGCAGCGATTTCAAAGGCGCTCAAGGCTGAAGGCCACAACGTGGCAGCCACCTATGCCGGTAATGATGAGGCCGCAGCCAAATTCACCGAAGAGACCGGCATCAAGACCTACAAATGGAATGTCGCAAGCTACGAAGACTCCAAGGCCGGCATCGCCAAGGTCGAGGAAGAATTGGGGCCGATCGACATCGTTATCGCAAACGCCGGAATCACGCGTGATGCGCCCTTTCACAAGATGACTCCCGACCAGTGGCAAGAGGTGATCGACACGAACTTGACGGGGGTTTTCAATACTGTCCACCCGGTCTGGCCCGGGATGCGCGAGCGCGGCTTCGGACGGATCGTCGTCATCAGTTCGATCAATGGTCAAAAAGGCCAGTTCGCGCAGGTCAACTATGCCGCGACCAAGGCCGGGGATTTGGGGATCGTCAAATCGCTTGCACAGGAAGGCGCCGCCAAGGGCATCACCGCCAATGCGGTCTGCCCGGGCTACATTGCCACCGAAATGGTGATGGCCGTTCCCGAGAAGGTGCGGGAATCAATCATCGGCATGATCCCGACAGGACGACTTGGTGAGCCCGAAGAAATCGCACGCTGCGTGACCTTCCTTGCATCGGATGATGCGAGCTTCATCAATGGATCGACCATTTCGGCAAATGGCGGTCAGTTCTTCGTCTGAGTTGTCGATCAGCGAAAAATACAGGGCCGGGCGCAAAAGCGTCCGGCCCTTTTTTGATGCGGCCATCAAGGCCAAATATCACTTACGCATTTTGTAGGTCTGCCCGACGCCCGGCAGAACAAAGCACATGCGTTGTATGAGTGGCGCGGCGGCCTGAACATTGTTCGGGTTAGACGCCCGTTTCGATCAGACGCTTACGGACAGACGTTCGATAGCTTCCTTGATGCGGAGTTTCTGTTTCTTGAGTTCTGCAAGCTCAAGATTGCTTGCACCAGGAGCCCGTTGGACTTCTTCCACCCGCTCCGAGAGGACCCTGTGTTTCTTCTTCAGTTCCTCGACATGTGAACTCAAGCTCATTGGCATTCTCCTCTCTGATGAATGTTTTGTAACACGAGTGCAGCATACTTTGGTCCACCTGTCACGCTGCAGGCGCAGCATAAGCTGAATTTTGCACATAGGATTTTATTCAACTTAAGCGGGAAATGCCAAAGGCTCGGCGTGGCGCAGCACCCAAGCCGTTGCTGTTGTGTAGTTTTCCGCGTCAGCCTCATGGGATGCACCCTCATGCAAAACCCAGCCATCATGCAGCCGGAAATCTGCGCGCCCGCCCTTGCGACCACGGAACAGGGCCAGTCGCGCCGACCTGCCACGCCGGGGAATCAACGGCAGCATCTCAAGACTGCCAAGATGCCGTGAAAGCTCGGCCAAAAGTTCAGGCACACGTTCGGTCCGGTGAATAAAGGTCACGGTGCCTTTCGGCGCAGTCCTGCGCGCTGCGGCCTGCACCCATACCGAAAGCGGAGTGGTCTCTCCAAGGGCTGTCTCGCGTCCGGCATCGCGCGCCGACGTGCCAGCGGTCCGATCAAAATAAGGCGGATTGACCAGAACATGTGTGAATTGGCGCTGTCGCAGCGGTTCTGGCATGGTCGACAGATCACCTGTCACGACATCCATTTCGATCCCGTTTTCAAGCGCGTTCCGGCAGGCAAGGGCCGCGTATCGCGGCTGCACCTCCAGTCCCGACAGGCGCAGGCCCTCAACCCTCGACGCCAGGCAGAGCCCCGCCACACCAACCCCACAGCCCAGATCCAGAACACTGTCCCCCCTGCGCGCCGGAACACTGGCCGCCAGCAAAACGGGATCGACACCGGCGCGATACCCGTCGCGGGGTTGTCTGATCCGCAATCGGCCGCCCAGAAAGTCATCCTTTGTCAGATTGTCCTCTGGCCAGGCGTGCTCGGGCCGGTCGTCAGCCATGAACCTCGATCCCGTTATCGGTCAATGTTTGGCGCGCCCGTTCGTAATCGCGCGCGGCAACCATGAGGCGACGAGGGAATATCCCGATGGACCCCTCGAGAATGCTCATATTTACGTCCATTTCAAAGCAGTCTATACCCTCGCCTTGAAGCAGGGCCTGGGCGAAAGCGATCATTGTCGGATCGTTTGTGCTGAGCAAGTGTTTCATGGGAATGACTTAAGGGCACCACGGTCTATTTGTCGACAGGTGTGACGGGAGTGTGATGGGATTGGACCACGCCGCGACGAAGCCGCATGAGCAACTTGCCCGGCATCTGGACAACAAGATGGCCGCTGTCAACACGCTGATCCGCGAGCGGATGGCATCGCGGCACGCGCCGCGCATCCCGGAAGTAACAGCCCATCTGGTCGACGCGGGCGGCAAGCGGCTACGGCCGATGCTGACACTGGCAACCGCCGATATGTGTGGCTATGGCGGTGCGTTCGACGTGCATCTTGCCGCGACTGTCGAATTTATTCACACCGCCACATTGCTGCATGACGACGTGGTCGACGAAAGCCAGCAACGCCGTGGGCGCCCCACCGCGAACCTGTTGTGGGACAACAAATCAAGCGTGCTGGTGGGCGATTACTTGTTTGCGCGCGCATTCCAGTTGATGGTCGAGCCGGGCAATCTGCGCGTACTCGATATCCTGTCAAACGCCGCTGCGGTGATCGCCGAAGGCGAGGTTTTGCAACTCAGCGCCGCGCGTGATCTGAAAACCGACGAAAGCATCTACCTGCAGGTCGTGCGAGGAAAGACAGCCGCGCTGTTTTCCGCAGCAACCGAAGTGGGTGGCGTGATCGCCGACGCACCAGAAGCCCAGATAAAGGCGCTTTTTGAGTATGGCGATGCGCTTGGTATCGCCTTCCAGATCGTTGACGATCTTCTGGATTATCAGGGCGATAGCAGTGCCACGGGCAAGAACGTGGGCGACGATTTCCGCGAACGGAAACTCACCCTTCCTGTCATCAAGGCCGTTGCCGCCGCCGATGAGACCGAACGCGCCTTCTGGGTCCGTACGATCGAAAAGGGCCGACAGGAAGACGGCGATCTCGAACAGGCGATGGCCCTGTTGACGCGGCATGGCGCATTGGAGGCGACACGACGGGATGCGCTGTCTTGGGCGACCAAAGCCAAGTCCGCCATGGACGCCCTGCCCGATCATCCGGTGCGCCGCATGCTGATTGATCTGGCCGATTACGTGGTTGCGCGGATCAACTGATCAAGCTGCTGCGTTCAACCGCGTCGCAGCAACCCACCATCCGGGAAACGCCTCACGCAAGCGGCCTTCGGCGGACGACGCCGTTTCTGCATCCCCATAAAGCCCGAAACAGGTGGCGCCGGATCCGGTCATCCGTGCAAGCTGACAGCCTGGCGTCACGGAAAAGGCCCCGATAACCTGAGCGATAACCGGCTGCGCAATAATCGCCGGCGGCTCCAGATCGTTGCGCATGTCCCGTAGCCAGAGCGCAAACTCGGCGGCCGTGATCCCATTCGGCATATCGTCCGGCATTGCGGCGTTGTCCTTGTGTTTCAGGCGCGCGAAAACGTCTGCCGTCGGCACCGGCACATTCGGATTAATCAGAACGGCGTGCAAGGCCGGAAGGCCCGCCATTGGAGTGATCTGCTCGCCTGCGCCGCGCATCCTAACGGCTTGCCCAGCCAAACAAACAGGAACATCTGCACCAAGGGACAGAACGTCCTCGGGCACCGGTACACCAGCCAACTGTGAAAGCGCCCGTATCACCGCTGCCGCATCGCTGGAGCCACCGCCAAGCCCCGCCGCATTCGGAAGCCTCTTGTGCAACCGGATAGAAGCCGACACACCCATCAACCGCTGTGCCTTCATGACAAGATTGGAGGCATCCGTGGGAACGCCCGCCGCCATCTCACCGTCGACTGTCAGGGACGGACTGTCCGACAGCTCGACCTCGATCCGGTCGCCAATATCGGCGAACATGACAAGAGAGTCCAATTCGTGGTACCCGTCGGCTCTTTGTCCGGTCACATGCAGCGATAGATTGACCTTGGCGGGGGCGAACGCCTTAACCACCATCGTCGGCCACCTTCAGAGGCGGTGCGCCCTCTTCCTCAAGAACCTGATCAAGACCCACCTCAAGCTTTCGGCGGATGCGGTCCGGATCGATATCCGGCGAGGGGTTTTCCAGATCCACGAAAGACAGCGCGCGTTTCCACTGGAACACAGCCTCGACCTTGCGGTCCACCGCCCAGAGAACATCGCCAAGGTGATCGTTGACCACCGGATCGACCGGCATCAATTCGGCAGCGCGTTCCATGTGCTGAACCGCTTCTTCATAACGTCCGAGGCGATACAGAACCCATCCCAGACTATCGACGATGTAACCGCTGTTGGGTTGTGCCGCGACGGCGCGCTCGATCATATCCAACGCCTCGTCCAGCTTGATCTGCTTTTCGACCAGCGAATACCCGAGGTAATTCAAAACCTGCGGCTGACCCGGATTCAGCTCCAGTGCTCGGCGGAAATCGGCTTCGGCCTCTTCCCAGACACCCATCCGTTCATAGCTGATGGCGCGCGCGTAGTGAACGAACCACTGATCCGTCTCACGCTCGGCATAAAGGTCCAGCGCGCGATCATAGGCGGCAACCGCTTGTTCGTAATCCTCAAGCTGGCGGTTCAAATCACCAGCGGCCACATGGACCGAAGGAATATCACCATGGGTTTTGGCAAGCTGGTCCAGAACCTCGATCGCGGCGTCGGTCTTGCCGGCGCGGCGCAGACTTTCGGCGCGGCCAAGCTCGGCGGCATAGAACGAGGGATCGTCGCGCGGCACCTTACCGTAGGCTTTGGTCGCCAAATCGAACTGGTCAAGACTTTCAAGAATTTCCGCCGACATCAGGATCGCATCGATATGATCGGCATTCAGATGCTCGGCCACCCGCGAATACAGCAGCGCATATGCCCCGCCGGTATCAGACAGCAAGGCACGCCCGAGCGAAAAGAATACCTCGGCCAACCCGTCACGCGCATTGCGGATTCGAGTGAACGGCACCTGCTCGCCTGCGGCGAGACGATCCTTGAGTTGTTGCACCTCGGGATCGAGATCCGAGCTGAACATCTCGTCAATCAACGCGATGGCATCGTCGTTGCGTTCAAGCTGGCTGAGCACCTCGACCCACGCGATCGTGCCGCGTCGCGTGCTCTGCATCGGCTCGTCCGAGTCGCCGGAAAAAATTTCATCGGCACCTTCGAAATCCCCGACCGAGGCCAACGCCAGCGCCTTGTGATACAACCCGAAACTGCGCAGTCCACGCTGCTCGGAGACATCATCGAAATGTTCAAGGGCCGTGCGCATGTCGCCTTTGCCAAGATGCGCCCAGGCCAGGATAAGACCGTCTGCCAGTTGTCCCACACCGCGGTCTTCGGCGATCCGCGCCAAAAGCGCGTCATAATCTTCGCGCGCGGCCTCATCCGCGATCATTGCGATATGGGCAATCTGACTTTCGAACCCATCGGCCTGCATTTTGCGCGCCACCGGAACGGCCCTGTCGAAATTGCCGAGGGCGGTATTTGCAACCACGGCATTTTCAAGGATCGACGGATTGCCGGGGTCTTCGGTCAGCGCTCGGGTGAAATACTCGGCCGCTGCGGTGAAGTCATTGTCATACCTCGCCTGCCGCGCGGCGAGATACGAACCAATCGCCTCATCAGCGATAACCGGAGGGGCTGTCAGCGGCAGAAGCGCCGTCACCAGCAAGGCGGTAAGGGTTTTCGATGTCACGACAGCCTGCCTCGGAGTTTTTGCCTGAAGTTAGGACATATCTAGTATGACGCGCCTCACAAGGCAATGCGGGGCGGCCAGACAGCCACCCCGCATCGACAGTTTCAAAAGGTGACTCACATGTTCGGATAGTTCGGGCCGTCGCCGCCCTGCGGTGTCACCCAGTTGATGTTCTGGCTGGGGTCCTTGATGTCGCAGGTCTTGCAATGCACGCAGTTCTGAAAGTTGATCACGAAGCGCGGGTCTTTCCCCTCTTCGCTGACCACTTCGTACACGCCTGCGGGGCAGTAGCGCTGTGCCGGTTCGTCATATTTCGGCAGATTGACGCCGATCGGCACCGAGGCATCCTTGAGCGTCAGATGCACAGGCTGGTTTTCCTCGTGATTGGTCATCGAGAAACTGACATTGGTCAGCCTGTCGAAGCTCAGCTTGCCATCGGGCTTGGGATAGTGGATTTCCTTGTGCTTGCTGGCCGGTTCCGTCGCCTCGGCATCACTTTTGCCGTGGCCGATCGTACCCAGCAAAGAAAAGCCCAACGTGTTTGTCCACATGTCCAGACCGCCCGCCGCAAGCGACGCGCCCAGACCGTATTTCGACCACAGCGGCTTGACGTTGCGCACCTTCTTGAGATCGTCACCGATGGCGCCTGTCCGGACCTCGGTTTCGTAGGTGCTCAACTCGTCGCTGGAACGGCCTGCCTCAAGTGCCTCATGTGCAGCCTCGGCAGCCGCCTTGCCCGACAGCATGGCGTTGTGGTTGCCCTTGATGCGCGGCACGTTGACCATGCCAACCGAGCAGCCCAGCAGCGCCACACCCGGTGCCACCATCTTGGGCATCGACTGGTAACCCCCTTCGGAAATCGCCCGCGCGCCATAGGCCACACGCTTGCCGCCCTTGAGCAGTTCGGCCACCATCG
>JALQUE010000066.1 GCA_023260815.1 Roseovarius sp. | reverse complement strand
GGGTATCCCGAATTGCATGCGGGCAGGATTGCGCAAGCGCAGACTTTCATGAAAAGCTTGAAAAAGGCGTCAGAAATATCTGATATATATGGAGAATGTGGTGGCTACATGGTTCTCGGCGACGGGCTTGTCGAGGCCAATGGCACCCGGCATGCCATGGCTGGGCTCTTGCGGCTGGAAACCAGTTTCGCACAGCGCCGCCTGCATCTGGGATACCGGCGCCTGACCCCATGCGCCGGACCCTTTGACGGCCCGCTCAATGCACATGAATTCCACTATGCCACAACGCTCAAAGCCAGCGGCGCCCCTCTTTTCAAAGCCGCCGATGCAGAGGGGGCGGAGCTTGGCGAGACGGGGCTTGTAGAAAGGCGCGTGGCCGGGTCCTTCGCACATGTGATCGACCACGGATGATGAGCCAACCGCAGCGCTTGCGCCGCTGAAGGAATGGGTCTAGCACATCGGGCATGACCGACGCCGCCATCTTCCAAGACGACAGCCGCGCCAAGCGCAACGTCGCCGTTCTGACCGCCGCTCAGGCGATTCTGGGGGCCCAGATGGCGATGATCTTCGTCGTCGGCGGGCTGGCCGGGCAAACGCTTGCCACGAATGTCTGCTTTGCCACGCTGCCTATTTCGCTGATCGTGCTTGGCTCCATGCTGGCGGCCAATCCACTGTCGTGGTTCATGCAGCGCGCCGGTCGCAAGGCCGGTTTCCTGGTGGGGGCCGCTGCGGGCGCGCTTGGTGCCGCGATCGGGGCCTACGGCCTTTACCTTGCGTCTTTCCCGGTGTTCCTGCTCGGCAGTCTGATCACCGGGATTTACATGTCGGCGCAGGGCTTTTACCGCTTTGCCGCGGCCGATACCGCCAGCGAGGCATTTCGCCCCAAGGCGATTTCCTACGTCATGGCGGGCGGTCTGGCGAGTGCGATCATCGGGCCGCAACTGGTCAAGGTCACAAGTCAAGCCATGGTGATCCCCTTTATGGGCACCTATTTCGCCGTTGTCGTGTTGAACCTTGTGGGGGCGCTTCTGTTCCTGTTTCTCGATATACCCAAGCCCCCGGTTCCGGCGCAGGACGCCCCGCATGGCCGCACAAGGTGGGAGCTGATCACCACGCCACGCATCGCCGTCGCGGTCATCTGTGCGATGGTGTCCTATGCGCTGATGAACTTGGTGATGACCTCGACGCCGCTTGCGGTCGTGGGCTGCGGTTTCACCGAAGGCAATGCCGCGGATATCGTGACGGGGCACGTTTTGGCAATGTTCGCGCCGTCGTTCTTCACCGGTCATCTGATCGTGCGCTTCGGAGTGGAACGGATCGTCGCCACAGGGCTGTTGATCCTGGCTGCCGCCGGCGCGGTCGCCCTGCAGGGCGTCGAGATCGAGAATTTCTTCATCGCGCTGATCCTGCTTGGGCTTGGCTGGAATTTCGGCTTCATCGGCGCGACCACCATGCTGGCCGGCGCGCACGAGCCGCATGAGCGCGGGCGCATGCAGGGATTGAACGATCTGCTGGTGTTTGGCGGTGTGACGGTGGCCTCTCTGGCTTCTGGCGGGCTGATGAACTGCTCGGGCGGCGACGCGCAGACCGGCTGGATGTCGGTCAACCTGGCGATGGTGCCGTTCCTGGCGCTGGCAGGGGGTGCGCTGATCTGGCTGGCGCTTCGCCCAAAAGACGCCTGAGACCCGCGCCCCAGGTTACCACCAGCCGCTCAACGCCCGGCCCATCAGCGCGAGGCGCGCATATACCGGTGCCACCTCAAGCCGTCCTTCCGCGACGCGCCTTGGATCCTGCGCCGCCTGCGACAGAACCGGACCCGCCTGCCAGAGCGGCAGCAGCGCCGGGCGCACCGCCCTCGGGACTGCGCTGCGGGCCGCCCTTGCCTGCGCAAGGGCCTGCAGACCCTCATTGGCCAGCGCACGCACCGCATCAGGCGTGCCCTCGACCAGGGGAATGCGCCCCGCCTGTTCCAGCGCCGGCACCGCCCGCAGCCAGTTGGCGATCCCAAGCGCGCGCCCGGCCTGCCGGACAGGCTCCTCGGGGACCGGCCCGAGTGCCCGCGCCGTCGCGAGCATCAAATGACCCGACGTCGCATCGATATACTCCCGGAAATGCGCCATATCCTCGAACGGATCGCGGTAGATATCCCACCGCCGCATCTGCACCAACCGATCCAGCAGCATCGCCCCCTCACGGTCCAGCACATGCGCCAGCGGCGTGACGACCTCATGCCGGCGGACCACGCCCCGATCCCGTATCTCGGCCAGCGCATCGCGCCACCATTGCAGACGCATTTCCGCGATCATGCTTTCCTGCGTGACCCATGGCGCGCGGCTGACCTCGATATTGAACGCATAGATCGGAAACAGGATCGCACGCGCCGGGACCCGTGCCGCCATCGTTGCGGCAAACCGGTCCGGATCGCCCCGTTCCACAGCCTGCGCACAGGCGACAAGATCATCGTCGAAGGTCATGCACCCCCACCGGCATGGGGGCGCCACACAGTCGGTGTCCCGGCCTCCGCTCTCATTGAGAATACCCGTCGCGCAACAGCTTCCAGGTAATCGCATCCAGCAGCGCCTCGAAACTGGCATCCACGATATTCGCACTGACCC
>JALQUE010000255.1 GCA_023260815.1 Roseovarius sp. | reverse complement strand
TCCGTAGATCGACGCGCCCAGATCGCCCTGCAACATGTTCGTGAACCACTTGTAGAACTGGACGATCAACGGCTGGTCCAGACCCAGGCGGCGGATCATCGCCTCGCGCGCCTCTTCGCTGCCGGAATCCGCCAGCATCGCCGCGATCGGGTCCCCCGGCACCAGCCGGATCATGAAGAAGACAAGCGTCGAAACCGCGAGCATCACCAGCACCGCGCCCAACAGACGTCTGAGCATATATCCTAGCATGGGAATTTGGGCGGGCCCGAGGACCCGCCCCCTTTCAGATCAGGACAGCGTGATGCGGTCAAAGTCGTGCAGGCCGGGTATCCGGCTTTGCGTCGGCACGTTGACCTTGCTCGAATGCACAAGGATATCGACCGGATGGTAGAGGAAGCCGCAGCACACCTTGTCAGAGGTGATCTTGTTGGCCTTCTGCACCAGATCGCGACGGGCCGCCGGATCTGCGGTTGCCGCTTGCTGATCGACCAGCGCGTCGGACTCCGCCTCACTCCAGAAGCCGAAGGGGTACATTTCCTTGTCACGGGTCGGGCCGTTGAACTTGGACGAGGTCTGCATCCAGTCCACAAGGCCGTCATCGGGGTCATAATCTCCGCCCGATCCGCCCAGGCGCAGGTCAAAGTCCATCTTGTTGAACTCTTCGATCCCGACAGAGAATTCCTTGGGATCGACCTCGACCGTGATGCCCAGCACCTGCTTGTAGATATTCGCCACCACCAGACCCGCGCGGCGGGTGTTCGGCGTGGTTTGCAGCTTCAGCGTCGGGAACCCCTCACCGCCGGGATAGCCGGCCTCTGCCAACAGCGCCTGCGCGCCTTCGGGGTCGTAGGCCTGCTCTGACGTCTCTGCCAGCGTCTCGTCGTAGTAGAACCCCATGGCGGCGTTGATCGACCCGTAGGCAGGCACACCGTTGCCGAACAGCGCCTGCTGCACGAACAGATCGCGATGCAGCGCCTTGGCCAGCGCCAGACGCACCTTGAAGCCGTTTTCCTGCTTCAGTTCCTCAAGCGGCTTGTTGAAATCCTCCACTTTCATCACGTCGCGCCACGGGTTGATCCAGATCGACTGGAATCCGGGCGCGGGCTTGATGTCCACGGTCAGGTCGGAATTTGCGTTGAACCGGTCCACCAGTTCGCCCGGAACCGGGTTGCCGCCGATGTAATCCACGTCGCCCGCCTCGATCGCGGCGGCCAGCGGTTCGGTGCCATCGACCGGGGTGATCACGATGCGGTCCAGCTTGGGCCGTTCGGGATCAAAGTAGTTCTCGAATTTCTCAAGGATGACCGACCCGCCCAGCTTGTGCTCGACGATCTTGAACGGGCCTGTGCCGACGGGTGTCAGACCGGATTGCGACAGGCCCATTTCCTCGATCGCCCCGCGCGACACGATGGTCATGGCGCGGCCCGAGGCGCGCTCCAGCGCCTTGGTCAGGAAGGAGGCCTGCGGCTGCTTCAGCGTGAACCGGACCTCAAGATCGTTGAGCTTGTCCAGCGCGGCCACGTTGGCGATCACCCGGCTGTGGATCGACTGTTCGGGATCGCTGGACCGCGCAAAGGTGTACAGGACGTCATCGGCGTCAAAGGCGTCGCCGTTGTGAAAGGTCACGCCCTCGCGCAGCTTGACCGTGTAGACCAGACCGTCTTCGGAGACCCCCCAGCTTTCGGCCAGATCGCCCTCGGCCACCAGCTCATTGTTGATGTGCATCAGGCCCGACAGCACGTTGGACGCGATCTGGAATTGCAGCACCTGGTTGATGCGCGCGGGGTCCAGCGTGACGATTTCCGAAACGCCGCCCCAGGCCGCGCGCAGCTCTCCGCCGCCGTGGGCCGCCGCCATCGCGGGCGTCGGACGCAGACCGGGCAGCACCTGCGCCATGGTCAGCGCGCCACCGGCCGCCAGCAGGCGCAGCGTCGCACGGCGCGACATTTTCGGGCCGCGCATGTCATCGCGGCTGAGGCCGAACAGCGGGTCGCGCGGGTCGAAATCATTTGCCTCACGCAGTTCCTGCTGGGCACGCTTGATCAGGTCGTCTTCGTTCATGGTCGTCTCCCCTGGTTGGACTTCTGTGAACCTGTCGTTGTCATTCTTTCTTGGCCGGTGTGCCGGCGGTTGTCTCCAATGCGAAACACGCTGCCGCGTGATGTCCGCCAAGGCGGGTCAGCCCCGGCACCTCTGCACGGCACCGATCCATCGCGATGGGGCAGCGGGTGTGGAACACGCAGCCAGATGGCGGGTCCAGCGGGCTGGGAATCTCGCCTTTCAGCGCCACGTGTTCGCGCGCCTCCTCGCCCACGGGATCGGGGGCGGGGACCGCGTCGATCAGCGCGCGGGTGTAGGGATGGCGCGGTGTGTCGAACAGTTCGGCAGACGTGCCGGTTTCCATGATCCGGCCCAGGTACATCACCGCGATCCGGTCGCAGAGGTGGCGCACCACCGACAGGTCATGCCCGATGAACAGGTAGGTCAGGCCGAACTTGACGCGCAACTCCTCCAGCAGGTTGATGATCTGCGCCTGAATGGACACGTCCAGCGCGCTGACCGCCTCGTCACAGACGATCAATTCGGGGTCGAGCGCAAGGGCGCGGGCGATTCCCACCCGCTGCCGCTGTCCGCCGGACATCTCATGCGGGTAAAGCTCGGCAAAACGCGGCGCCAGCCCGCAGATCGTCAGCAATTCCGCCACGCGCGCCGGAATATCCCCCGGGTAACCGTTGACCTTCAGCACTTCTCGCAGCGTCTGACCGGAGGTCATGCGCGGGTTGAGCGATGAAAACGGGTCCTGAAAGATCGCGGCCACGCGTCTGCGATAGGGGGCCAGCGCCTTGCCCCGCAAACCGCTGATGTTCTGACCGTCGAACCAGATCGCGCCCGAGGTCGGATCGACCAGCCGCAGCACCGTGCGGGCAAGGGTCGTCTTGCCACAGCCCGACTCCCCCACCAGGCCAAAGGCCTCGCCCTTTTCAAGGCTCAGGGTGACACTGTCCACGGCGCGCACCTCTGCCACCTGCCGCTGCAACACCCCCTTGCGGACCGGAAAATGCACCGAGACGTCTTCGATCCTTAGCAGCGCGCTCATCAGACGGCTTCCTTCTGGGCGGGGTCGAGCGGGAAATGACAGGCCACACCGTTCTCGAAGGCGGGGACCTCTGCGCGGCAGCGGGCCGCAACGTAGGGACACCGGGGGTGGAACCGGCAGCCCGAAATCGGCGTGAACGGATCGGCGGGGTTGCCGCGAATGGGCTTCAGCGGCACGCTCCGGTCCTGATCCAGACGCGGCACCGATTGCAGCAACCCTTCGGTGTAGGGGTGGCGCGGCGCCCGGTAAATCTCTCGCGCGGTACCGGTTTCTACGATCCGGCCACTATACATGACGTTCACCCGGTCGGCATAACGCGCCACGATCCCAAGATTGTGGGTGATCAGGATCATCGCCGTGCCATGATCGCGGCAGATGCGCGCCATCAGGTCCAGGATCTGCGCCTGGATGGTGACGTCCAGCGCGGTTGTCGGCTCATCCGCGATGATCAGCTTGGGATCGGCGGCCAGCGCGATGGCGATCATCACCCGCTGACGCATGCCACCGGAAAAATGGTGCGGATACTGTTTCAGGCGTCGCTCCGCATCGGCCACGCCAACTTCCTTGAGCAGCGAAATCGCCCGCGCCCGCGCGTCGGCGCGCGACAGGCCCAGGTTTTCCTCGATGCTTTCCATGATCTGCGACCCGATGCTGCGCACCGGGTTGAGCGAGGTCATCGGCTCCTGGAAGACCATGGAAATGTCGCGGCCGCGGATCTTGCGCATTTCCTCGGCGCTCAGCGCCAGCAGGTCCTGCCCGTCGAACCGGATGCTGCCGGAGGTAACCTTCAGCGCCTTGGCCAGCAATCCCATGACAGCCAGCGACGACACGGATTTGCCGGACCCGCTTTCCCCGACCAGCGCCAGCGTCTCCCCCGGTTCCACGACGTAGGACACGCTGCGGACGAGCGCCGTATCAGTCCCGTCCTGCGAGACGCATACACTGAGGTCGTCGATTTCAAGCAGCGGCATGGTCCCGGCCTTCAGGTTGCGTAAGGGCACTGATCACCGACCTATCGGCCACGTCCGCAGATACGAGAATTCAAGGTGGAATTCTTCCTTGTCCTCCCGCAGCTGCGTAACAATTAGTCGCAGAGCGGCGTCTTTCCTTAATTTTGTACACTTATTAATCAAGTGATCAACCACGCAGATGCGGCAGCGGCCGACAACTTGAACCCGCAGGCGGGTTTGGGCACCCGCTGGCCCGCAGGACAGAGCGCCCGAAAACCGGCGCCAGAGAGGAGCGACATGACCTATTCCATCGTAGCCAGAGACCCCGAAACCGGTGCCTTCGGCATTGCCGTCGCCAGCCGCTTTTTCGCCTGCGGGTCGCTGGTACCCCATGTCTGCGCCACGGCGGCCTTTGCCAGTCAGGCCTTTGTCAATCCGCTCTGGGGCATCGAGGGGCTGGACCGGTTGCAACGGGGCGAAGCCCCCGATGCGATTCTGGCGGATCTGGTCGCCCGCGATCTGGGGCAGGCGTCGCGGCAGGCCCACATGATCGCGCCGGATGGCCGGATCGCGCAGCACACAGGCACGGATTGCGTGCCCTGGGCGGGACATGCGCAGGCCGAAGATGTCTCTGTCGCGGGCAACATGCTGGCCGGTCCGGCGGTTGTGGCGGACACCCTGGCGGCCTGGCTCGACAATGCCGCCCTGCCCTTTGCCCAGCGGTTTCTCACGGCGATGGACGCCGGTGAGCGCGCGGGCGGCGACAAGCGGGGCAAACAGGCCGCAGGCCTGCTGATCCACGCGGGACAGCCCTACCCCATGATCGACCTGCGGGTGGACGATCACGGCGATCCGCTGGCGGAACTGCGCCGCCTGATGGCCGTCGCCGAAGAACGCTACATGGTGTTCCGCACCGCCATGCCCACGGTCGAGGAGTTTTCCGGCATGATCGACCGGACACCGCTGGACGCCGCCATTGCCGCCAACGAAAAAGAGCGCGCGGAAAAAGGGATCGTCTCGCAGTCCCTTGCCACGCCGCTGACCTGAAGGACCTGACATGCAGTTTCGCGCAAATCACCACTACCCCTCTCGCCGGTCCAGCGTTCTGGCCCGCAACATGGTTGCCGCCAGCCAGCCGCTTGCGGCACAGGCCGGGCTGTCCATGCTGGCCCGCGGCGGCAATGCCGTGGACGCGGCCATCGCCACGGCCGTGACGCTGACGCTGGTGGAACCCACCGGCAACGGGCTTGGCTCCGACGGCTTTGCCATCCTCTGGGACGGCAAGGAACTGCACGGGCTCAACGCCTCGGGACGGGCGCCCGCCGGCTGGACGCCGGACCGCTTTGCCGGGCTGGAGGCGATGCCCTTCCGCGGCTGGGAAAGCGTGACGGTCCCCGGCATCGTCAAGGGCTGGGTCGCGCTGTCTGACCGGTTTGGCAAGCTGCCCTTCGCCGACCTGTTCGAACCGGCCATCGGCTATGCCGAACACGGGTTCCCCGTCTCCCCGGTGATCGCAAGCCTCTGGGCACGCGGCGCCGAGGCGCTGGCCGACCAGCCCGGCTACGCCGAGAACTTCCTGCCCAACGGCCGCGCGCCGATCGCCGGAGAGATGTATTCCAACCCGGCCATGGCGCGCAGCCTGCGTCTGATCGCCGAAACCAAGGGCAAGGCGTTCTACGAGGGCGAACTGGCCGAAGCCATGGAGGCTTTTGCCAAGGAGCACGGCGCCGCCTTGCGGGTCTCCGACCTTGCCGCGCATGAGGTGGACTGGTGCGGAACGCTGTCGCAGGGCTTTGACGATGTGACGCTGCACGAAATCCCGCCAAACGGTCAGGGCATCGCCGCGCTGATGGGGCTGGGGATCTTGGGTCAGACCAACATCCGCGACCTGGACGCCGATGATCCGCAGGCGTTTCATTTGCAGATCGAGGCGATGAAACTGGCCCTGCGCGACGCCGAGACCTATGTCGCCGACATCGCCCACATGACACGCGTGACGCCGCAGGACATGCTGGACCCCGGCTACCTGGCGGACCGCGCCAGGCTGATCGACCCGAATGCCGCCACGGATTTCAAGGCAGGCGCCCCGAAACAGGGCGGCACGGTCTACCTGACAGCCGCCGATTCCTCTGGCATGATGGTGTCGTTCATCCAGTCGAACTACGCCGGTTTCGGATCGGGCGTGACGGTGCCCGGCACCGGCATCCATCTCCAGAACCGGGGGGCCGGTTTCTCGCTGGACCCGAACAGCCAGAACGTCGTGGCACCGGGCAAACGGCCATTCCACACCATCATTCCCGCCTTTCTGATGCGGGGCGATGTCCCGGCCATGAGCTTTGGCGTGATGGGCGGCCCGATGCAGGCGCAGGGGCATGTGCAGATGACGCTGCGCACCCAGTTGTGGGGGCAGGATCCGCAGATGGCCGCGGATGCGCCGCGCTGGCGGGTGACCAACGGCCTGGGCGTCGCCTGCGAGACGACCCTGCCGGAGGCCACGCTGACGCGGCTGCGCGACATGGGCCATGCCCTGTCGATGGAAGCCCCGGACAACGCCTTCGGCTTTGGCGGTGCGCAACTGATCGTGCGGCAGGAAAACGGCACCTACGCGGGCGGATCCGAACCGCGCAAGGACGGGCAGGTCGTCGGGTTCTGAACCGCCCCCCCACCGACAGGGCGGGCGCCGCACGGCGCCCGCGCAT
>JALQUE010000282.1 GCA_023260815.1 Roseovarius sp. | reverse complement strand
GATGTCGAGATCACCCACCAATGGGCCGGGCAAATCTCGATGACCTCGGATCATCTGCCCCGCATCCTGCGGATCGGTCCCGATGCGTTGTCGATCTTCGGTTATTCGGGCCGCGGTATCGCTCCCGGCACCGCCTTTGGTCAGGCCGCGGCCACGGCGCTGATCACAGGCGACGACAGCGGGCTACCGGTTGCCCCGGTCGCGGCGCATATCGAAAGGCTTCCCGGCCTCAAGACCGCAATCTACGAGACCGGCGCCCGCCTTGTCCACGTGATGTCCGCGCGCCGCTGAAGCGGTCCGCCTTGACCCTGTGACATCTGCCAAAGGGGGCCGCGTGCCATGATCAGACGCAGCACAACGGGTTGCAAAACGCGTCACGCTTCGGTCACGTCCGGCACGGCGGCAAGCGTCGGCGCCTCGCAGATCGGATACCCCAGAATACGAAACTGGCGCTCCATCTCGTCCTTCAGCCGCTCCAGCGCCGTGCGTTCCAGCTGTGCGGCGTCCTCCGCATCGCGGACCTCGGCCCTGATCCGGCGTGCCACCTCGGCGGGATCGTTGCCAAGATACGCGCAGCGCGTGGTGATCGTCACCGTCTGGCCTTTCTTGACCAGAATGCCCGCCGCCAGCCCCGCATATCGCCCCTCGGCCCCCGGCACCTGATACCTCAGCACACCCGGAACCAGATCCGACACGCAATCACTGTCATTGGCCCAAAGCCCAAAGGCGCCCTGGCTGCCCTGTCCGTGGATTTCACTGACCTCCATATCCAGGACGACCCGCCCCGGCACTATGATCCTAAGCTGCATATGTCATCGCCTCCCGTGCTGATGTCACCCCCAACGGCATGGCAGGAAGAGTTGGCTGTCACAGGTATGCCCAAGGCCATCCAGGCGCCCGGTCCCCCCCGTGTCTTGATATCTGTCCGTCTTGATATCTGTCCCATGATATCCGCCATACCGTGGCCCCTTGTTGCTTGAACGCTCCGCGTCGGCGTCGCGGTCCCGTCATGATACGGGCAGGGCGCGGCGTGTCTCATTATCCGGTGTCAATGGCGCGGCTTTCCACATCGCCGCCCGTGATCCGCCAGCACCGCCAGCATCGCCGGCACAGCAGGGCGGTCAGGCCCGCTTCAGCAGATCACGCAGATCGTTCAGGCCGCGTGTGTTCAGCACATCATCCGGCCCCAGCCATCCGCGCTGCGCCTGTCCGATACCGAACCGCATGTCATCAAGCCCCGACACCGCATGCGCATCGGTCCCGATCGACAGTGCAAGGCCCGCATCCCGTGCCAGTCGGCAGGCGACATCATCCAGATCAAGCCGTTGCGGGCTGGCGTTCACCTCCAGAAAGCAGCCGCGCTCCAGCGCCGCCTCGATCAACCGTTCCAGATCCACCGCCGCCGCCGGACGCGCATTGATCAGCCGCCCCGTCGGATGCCCGATGATGCCGACATGGGGGTTGTCCATCGCGCGGATGATCCGTTCGGTCTGGGCGTCCTCGTCCAGATCCAGGCCCGCATGGACCGAGGCCACCACCAGATCCAGTTTCGCCAGCAGATCGTCGGGATAATCCAACGTGCCATCCTTCAGAATGTCCACCTCGCTGGATTTGAGCACGCACAGACCCTCCAAGGTGTTGTTCAGCGCATCGATATCGTCCAGTTGCGCCTCCAGATCTTCGACGCTCAAACCGCCGGCAACCGTCTGGCTGCGCGAATGATCGGTGATTGCGATATACTCATACCCGCGCTCTTGGGCCGCCTGCGCCATCTCGCGCAGACTGTTGCGCCCGTCCGACGCGGTCGTGTGCATGTGCAGATCCCCCCGGATGTCCTCCAGCCTCACCAGATCGGGCAGGGCGCCCGCATCGGCGGCCTCGATTTCGCCCCGGTCCTCGCGTAGAACCGGGGCAATCCACGGCAGGCCAAGCGCATCGTAAATTTCGGTCTCGCTGTTGGCCGTCTGGCGTTTGTCCCCCCGGAACAGGCCATATTCGTTCATTTTCAAGCCTTTGCCATTGGCCCTGTGCCGACAGGCGATGCTATGGGCCTTGGACCCGGTGAAATAATGCAAGGCCGCCCCGAAACTCTCAGGTGCGACGATCCTCAGATCGACCTGCAAACCAGACCGCAGAATGACCGTGCTGCGCGTCTCACCTCGGGACACGACGCGCGCCACCTCATCATACGCGATGAACCCCTCGATGCCCTTGGCCCCGTCGGATCCTGCCGCGACGATATCCAGATCGCCCACCGTGTCCTTGCGCCGCCGGTAACTGCCTGCGATCTCGGCCTTTTCCACGCCCTCCAGATCGCGGATATATTCCAGCAACGGCGCGGCATAATCTTCGGCCACATCCAGCCGGAACCGGCGTTCACGCGTCTTTCCGCGCGTCACTGCATCCAGAATGCGCCTTTGCGTCTTGGCCCCGAACCCCTTGACCCGCGCAATCCGGCCATCCTCGGCCGCCCGCTGCAGATCGTCCAGCGACGTGATGCCAAGTGCCTCATGCAGAGATCGCGCGCGCTTGGGGCCGATGCCGGGCAGGGCGACCACATCCGCCAATCCGCGCGGCACCTCCTGTGCAACCTCCTCCAACAGCGTCAGGTGTCCGGTTTCGACGATTTCCGTGATCTTGGCCGCCAGATCCTCACCGATATCGGGCAACTCCGACAGATCGCAACCCTCGGCCAGCATGTCGGCCACATTGCGCCCCGACGCCCGCAGCGACCTTGCCGCATTGCGATACGCCCGCACCCGAAACGGATTTGCATCGGCGATCTCCAGCAGGTCTGCCAACTGGTCGAAGGTCTGGGCGATATCGCGATTGTGAACCGGCATCCTTGCCATCCTCGCAACAGGGGGCATTCCCGGCAAGCAGACCGCGAAACCGGGGTCTGCGCATTAACATGTGTCAACCGGCTCCCATCCATCCTTAAGGCGCATAATCAGTATTATGTAATTAAATGGCCTGTGGTCGAAACGTCCAAATAGGTAACTATAGATATAGAAAACAACACACTGACAGGCATACTTCATCTGAAAACACCACTATACTCGATCATACACCCCCTCACCAGATCGCGGCAACGATGACGCAGGCACGATGCGAAACGCACCGCCTCGATCAACTCTCGCTCGACACGGCGCAACACCCCGCGCTAAAATTGACAGCAAGAAAGGAAAGCTCTCATGACGTCGATCCTGATCCTCAACGGGCCAAATCTGAATTTGCTCGGCACGCGCCAACCGCAGGTCTACGGCACCACCACTCTGGCCGACATTGAAACGATGTGCCGTGTCCGCGCCAAGGCTCTGTCGGTCGATCTGGCGTTTGACCAGACCAATTCCGAAGGCGCTCTGATCGACACGATCCATGCCGCGCGCGGCGCGCATGATGGCATCATCCTGAACGCCGGTGCCTACACGCACACATCCATCGCGCTGATGGATGCGCTCACCTCGGTCGAGCTTCCGGTGATCGAACTGCACCTGTCCAACATTCACGCCCGTGAGACATTTCGTCATCAGTCCTACATTTCAAAAGTTGCGGTCGGCGTGATCTGCGGCTTTGGCGCCCAGGGGTACGAACTGGCGCTTGACGCCATGGTCGGACACCTGGAGCGCGCTGCATGACAATCAGCACCGCGATCATCAACGAAATCATCAACGTCTCAAGTGTCGAAGAAGTCTGGACCATACACACCCGCCGGATGGCCGATTATGGCTTTGACCGGATCATGTATGGCTACACCCGCTACCGCACCGAAACGTCTCTGGGTGATCCTGACGATTTCGTTCTGCTGACCAATCATCACCGCGATTATTCGGACGTTTTCATCGGCGAAGGCCTGTATTTCCATGCGCCGATGGTCAAATGGGCGCTGGACAACGAAGGCGCGTGTTCATGGTCCGTGATGGCCGCCAAGATGATGTCCGGCGGGATCAGCGACCAGGAACGCAAGGTGATCGAATTCAACCGCCGCCATGGTGTCACGGCAGGCTATTCGATCAGCTTCAAATCCGTCACCCCCCGCAGCAAGGGCGCCATCGCCCTGACCGGCCGTCGCGGTCTGGATCAGGCGGCGGTCGATGACATCTGGGACACATACGGGCACGAGATCCTTGTGCTCAACAATGTGGTTCACCTGCGCATCCTCACCCTGCCCTACAGCACCAAGGGCCGTGCTTTGACGCGCCGACAACGCGAGGTGCTGGCCTGGGTCGGTGATGGCAAGACCATTCAGGACATCGCACTTTTGATGGGGCTGACGCCCGCGACGGTGGAAAAACACCTGCGCCTTGCCCGCGATGCGCTGAGCGTTGAAACCACCGCGCAGGCCGTGCTGAAGGCGGCGTTTCAAAACCAGATGTTCGTTCTGGATCCGTGATACCTCGGCAAAAGATCAGAAGTATGATCAAAAGGTAAGGAATTCACTACTTTTGTATAGGCTCTTCGGGGTGCAGACTGCGCAGGTTCCGTGAGTGGTGGCATTGTGCCTGGGAACAAAGGGTCGGGACACTCCGCGTATTTCGGGGCTCTCCGATCCTCCAGTGTTACTGGACCCCGGCTGGCGGGTCTATTGTTCGGGTCGTCAGCCGGACAAGTTTTCCGGCGTAACCGGAAGCGTCGTTAATAGGTTTGTTAGTGCCGTCCGTCTTCACTCCCCAAGTGAACGACGCCGGAAAATTAAGATGCCGCCCCGTGTTCTGGGGCGGCATCGCTTTTTCTCAAGGGTCGTGGGGCAATCAGCCCTGGGCGACCTTGGCCACCTCGGCGGCGAAATCTTCTTCCTTCTTCTCGATGCCTTCACCGACTTCAAGGCGCACATAGCCCAGAACCTCGGCGCCCGCGTCCTTTGCGGCGGCCTCGACCGTCAGGTCGGGATTGATGACGAAGGGCTGACCCAACAGCGTGACTTCGGACATGAATTTCTTCATGCGGCCAACGATCATCTTCTCGATCACTTCTTCCGGCTTGCCGGATTCGCGGGCGATGTCGATCTGAACCTGACGCTCCTTCTCGACGATCGTGGGGTCAAGCTCGGCCTCGTTCAGCGCGGCGGGATTGGTCGCGGCGATATGCATGGCCACCTGACGGCCAAACGCCTCGTCGCCACCCTTCAACGCCACCAGAACGCCGATCTTGCCCATGCCGTCGGCCATCGCGTTATGCACATAGGACACAACGGTTTCGCCTTCGACAGTCGCCATGCGGCGCAGCGACATGTTCTCGCCGATCGTGGCGATCTTGGCGGTGATGACCTCTTCGACGGTCTTGCCGTCCAGCGCGGCGGCCTTCAGCGCGTCGATATCGGCGGTCCCCAGGGCGACGCCGGCGATCTTGCCGACCATCTCCTGGAAATCGCTGTTCTTCGCGACAAAGTCGGTTTCGGCGTTCACTTCAACCGCAACACCCTTGCCACCCTCGACGCTGACGGCCACCAGGCCCTCGGCGGCGGTGCGGCCCGATTTCTTGGCGGCTTTGGCCAGGCCTTTGGTGCGCAGCCAATCGATGGCGGCTTCCATGTCGCCATTGGTTTCGGTCAGCGCTTTCTTGGCGTCCATCATGCCTGCGCCGGTCGTGTCGCGCAGCTCTTTCACCTGTGCAGCAGTGATAGCCATCTGGGCTCTCTCCTTGGAATCGTCTGAATATGCAGGGGGCGGGATACCCCGGCCCCCATGTCGTTTTGATGAAAGCGGCTTAGCTTTCGGCCGCCTGCTCGGTCTTTGCTTCGTCCGCCGCGGGGGCGTCCTCGGCAACAACCTCTTCGGCGGGGGCTTCGACCATTGCGCCCAGATCGACGCCGGCTGCGCCAAGCTGCACTGCGGTGCCATCCAGAGCGGTGCGGCTCACCAGATCGCAATAGAGCGAGATGGCGCGCGCCGCATCGTCATTGCCGGGGATGATGTAATCCACGCCGTCGG
>JALQUE010000252.1 GCA_023260815.1 Roseovarius sp. | reverse complement strand
TGAGCTGGCCGTGCTGGCGATGGCATGGTCCGGTTTCGTGGGGGCCTCGTTGATGCTGCGGGCTCGCATCGATCCGGCTGTCCGCCTGCTGCATGAGGCGGTTGGCCCCCTCGGCGTGCGCGCGCTGCGGGTGTCGGTCTCGGTGCTGGCGTCCGTCTTCGGCATTATCCTCATCTGGCTCAACTGGATATGGTTCAATCCGCCCGGACTTGTTGCCGCCGGTTTCGACATCTCGACATTCGAAGCCACGACCTTCAACTTCATCTATTCCGGCAAGACACCCGTGCTGGTCTGGCCGGTGTTCTGGTTCTATCTCGTGATGCCGTGGTTCGCCTTGACGCTGAGTGTTCACGCGCTCACCAATCTGGCCGAGGATCTGGGCCTGATCCCTGCACGCGATCTCGCCCACGAGCTTACCCCGTCCGAGGGCGACGCCATCCCGGAGTCCGCCCGATGACCCTTGCCGCCTTCCTGCTGCTTCTGGTGATCGGATTGCCGATCGGGCTGATCCTGTGCGTGGCGGCCCTGGTCTTCATCTATGACACGAACAACCTTGTTCTTTTGCAAAGCTATCCGCTCAAGCTGTTTTCATCTCTAGATAATTTCAGCCTGCTGGCCATTCCTCTTTTCATCCTCGTCGGCGAGTTGATGAATGGTGCCGGTATCACGCAGCGACTGGTCCGGCTTGCGGCGGCCTTTGTCGGGGCACTCAAGGGTGGGCTGGCCTATATCAACCTTCTGGCCAACATGATGGTGGCCTCGATCCTTGGGTCCGCCACGGCGCAGATCGCCATGATGAGCCAGGTGATGGTCCCCGAGATGCAGCGCGCGGGCTATGACCGGGCCTTCGCCGCCGGTCTCACGGCCTATGGTGGGCTGTTGGGGCCGATCATCCCGCCGTCGATTGTTTTCGTGGTCTATGCCGTTCTGGCGCAGGTGGCGGTGCGTGACATGCTGGTGGCGGGTATCCTGCCGGGCCTCATGCTGACCGGCCTCTTTGTCTTGGTCGTGGCGCTTCTGGGGCGCCGGCACGCTTATCCGGTCGGCACGCGCCAGACATGGCCCGCCCGGCTGACCGCGCTGCGCGATGCGCTGCCGATGCTGGCCATCCCGCTGGTGATCATCGGCACGATCCTTGGCGGCTTCGGCTCCCCGACCGAGGCTGCGGCCGTGGGCGCGGTTCTGGCCGTGCTGATCGGGCTGTTCTATACGCGCTCGCTTCGGCTGAGTGATTTTCCCCTGATCCTGATACGGACCGGCATCAACAGTGCGCTGGTGCTGTTTCTCGTGGCGGCGGCGGGGGTGTTCTCGTGGGTGCTGATCTTCGGGCAGGTGCCACAGACGGCCGCCGCCTGGATTCAGTCGGTCGCGACCACGCCGGTGGCGTTCATGCTGCTGGTGCTGGTCGCGCTTCTGGTGGTGGGCACGGTGATCGACGGGATTCCGGGGTTGATCATGGTGGTGCCGATCCTGTTGCCGATCGCGACCGATGTCTATGGCATCCATCCGCTGCATTTCGGGGTCGTCGTCTCGATCAACCTGATCCTCGGGCTGCTGTCTCCGCCGGTGGGTATCGGCCTGTACGTGGCGGCACAGGTCAGCAATGTCAGCCCGCTGCGGGTGTTCTGGGTGACCGCGCCTTTCTTTCTGGCGGCCTGCGTGGCGCTGGTCGTGCTGGCACTGGTCCCATGGTTCAGCCTTGCCTTGCTCTAGCCGTGCTTCGCAGCGGGCTTGTCAGCTCACATGCGGCGCAGTATCGTTTCTACACAAACAAGATTGGGGATTTTGAATGGCTGTTGAAACCAAGGATACACCGGCCACCGGTCGCTGCTTGATCCGCAATATCGGCCTGTTGCTCACCGGCGATCTGAACGCCCCCCTGGCCGACAGCGACTGCCTCTTGATCGAGGATGGCGTGATCGCGGGCTTCACCGCCGAACCCGCCGACCACGAGATTGACGCCGCCGGTTGCGCCGTGGCGCCGGGGTTGATCGACGGCCATTGCCACCCGGTCTTCGGCGACTGGACCCCCCGCCAGAACCAGACCGGCTGGATCGAGATGAACGTCAATGGCGGCGTGACCAGCTTCATATCGGCGGGCGAGGTGCATCTGCCGGGTCGCCCCAAGGATGCCGAGGGGGTCAAGGCGCTTGCGATGGTCGCACAGCGTTGCTTTACCAATTTTCGGGCTGTGGGCGCCAAGGTCATCGCGGGCGCGCCGGTGCCGGAACTGGACTTTGACCGCGATTTCTATGTCGCCCTGAAAGACGCCCGTATCCGCCATATCGGCGAGATCGGATTGGGCACCGTCGCCAAGGGACCGGACGCCGCCCGCGTGACCGCTTGGTGCCGCGAGTTGGGGATCGAGACGATCATGCACACGGGCGGGCCGTCGATTGCCGGCTCGCATCTGGTCGGCGCCGATGACGTGCTCGAGGCACAGCCAGATGTCGTCAGCCATATAAATGGCGGCCCCACATCCATCCCGCATGACGATATCCGCGCGCTGTGCCGCCATGCCACCGGCGCGCTCGAGGCTGTGCATAATGGCAACGAAAAATCTGCCATCGTTGCGCTTGAAGGGGCAATGGAAAACGACCGGCTGGCCGATTTCCTGATCGGCACCGATGCGCCTGCGGGCTCGGGTGTTCAGCCCAATGGCATGTTGCGCATGGCGACCCTCCTGGCCAGTTTCGGCGGGCTTCCGGCGGAACTTGCCTGGTGCTGCGGAACCGGCAACGTGGCCACGCGGCGCGGACTGAGCCAAGGTATCCTGGCCCCCGGTCGCCCGGCTGATCTGGTCTTCATGGACCGCCCCGGCGGCTCGGCGGGTGACGATGTTCTGGGTGCGATGGCCATGGGCAATATCCCCGGTATCGCCGCTGTGATGATTGACGGCAAGATGCGCACCGGGCGCTCGCGGTCGACCCCCCCATCGGCCCGCGTGCCGGTGATTTGAAGGAGCACTGAAATGCAGGCGAACATCCGCAAGATTGCCGTTTTTCTTGACGAAACCCATACCGAAATGGGGCAGACCATCGCGCCGCCGACGCGCCGTGCCGCAGCGGTGGCCATCATCGAAAACCCCTTTGCAGGCCGCTTCGAGGCCGATCTGACCCCCCTGATGGACATCGGCGCCGAGCTTGGTGACCTGCTGGGCCGACGCTGCGTCGAAGCTCTGGGGATCACCCCAGCCGAGGCCGAAAGCTATGGCAAGGCCGCGATGGTGGGCGAAAACGGAGAGTTGGAGCATGCCGCCGCCATCCTGCATCCCAAGTTGGGCGCACCCTTGCGGGCCGCTGTCGAAAAGGGGGCAGCCCTTGTGCCCTCGTCCAAGAAGATGGGTGGCCCCGGTCAGCCGCTCGACGTGCCGCTTGGCCACAAGGACGCCGCCTATGTCCGCAGCCATTTCGATGGATTTGAGGTGCGTCTGAACGATGCGCCGCGCTCGGGCGAGATCATGGTCGCCGTCGCCGTCACCGATAGCGGGCGGCCCTTGCCCCGGGTCGGCGGGTTGACAGCCGCCGAAGCGATCGGCAAAGACGGACTGCGCTGACCTGAGAGGAACCGCATCTTGAGCCGGAGTGAGCCTGCAAACGAGGCCCATCAAGACGATGGAACCGCAAAACGAGGGCGCCGTCGCTATGTGCTGGACACGCAGGCGGGCTTTCTTTTGCGCAAGGCGCAGCAACGCCACCTCAGCATATTCACCGCTCACATGGCCGAAGGGCTGACAGCGCAGCAATTCGCGGCGCTGGTCAAACTCGCCGAGGTGGAGCCGTCGTCGCAAAACTCGCTCGGGCGGCAGACCGCGATGGACAACTCGACCATCAACGGGGTCGTGCGACGCCTGACGCAACGCGGCCTGATCGAAAAGTTCCCATCGGATGAAGACCACCGCCTGCACATGCTGCGCCTGACCCCTGAAGGTTGGCGCGTGCATGATCGGGTCTTGCCCCTGGCCAGCGAGATCACCCGCCTGACCCTCGCGCCATTGACGCGCAGCGAACAGACCACCCTCCAGCGACTCCTGCGCAAGATCGGCTGAGATTTGCCACGCCTGCGGCGGCGATGTGGTGGCCGGAAGGCCCACGGGGAAAAGCGAAATAATTGTTAGCATACAAACAAAAATTTGCTACCGTTTCCGGGACCAATTCGAAAGGACGCCCCGATGACAGTTCAGTCCCCCTCGGCCCCGATGTTTCCGATCCCGGCCAATTGCTTTGCCGAAACCGTGACCGAGGTCGACCATTACACCGACCGCCTGTTTCGGTTTCGCATGACGCGCCCGGCAAGCTTCCGGTTTCGCTCGGGCGAATTCGTGATGATCGGTTTGCCGAATGCCGAACGCCCGGTCTTTCGCGCTTACTCCATCGCGTCGCCCTCATGGGATGACGAACTGGAATTCTATTCGATCAAGGTGCCCGACGGTCCGCTGACCGAACATCTGCAACGGATCGCCCCGGGCGATACCGTTCTGATGCGCAAGAAACCGACGGGAACGCTTGTTCTGGATGCTCTGCTGCCCGGGCGCAGGCTCTATATGCTGTCCACGGGCACCGGACTCGCGCCGTTTGCCAGCCTTGTCCGTGATCCGGAAACCTATGAAAAATTCGATACGGTTGTTCTGATGCATGGGTGTCGGCAGCGGGCGGAACTGACCTATGGCGAAGATCTGGTGGCAGCCACGCAGACGGATCCTCTGGTGGGCGAGATGGCCGCCGCCCGGTTGCGCCATTACACCTGCGTCACCCGCCAAGACCACCCCCGCCGCCTGCGCGTGACCGATGCGATCACCTCGGGCCGTGTGTTCGACGATCTTGGCCTGCCCGCGCTCGATCCAGCGACCGACCGTGTCATGATCTGCGGCTCGATGGAGATGCTGCGCGATAGCAAAACGCTGTGCGAGGCTGCTGGCTTGAAGGAAGGCTCCAACAGTTCGCCCGGGGCCTACGTGGTCGAACGGGCGTTCGTGGATTGATTTGGTACTATCCTGTGATAAAATAGGTCAAATCGTACACAAACGCCCCTTCGGGATCATGCCGCCCTTCAGCGGCGGCCCGAAATCCATTCTGGCAACAAGGGGCCGTGGTCAGGATTTCGTGCGGGGCTTGCGCGCCTTGGCAGCCGTTGCCCCGGCGGCGGCTTTGGCCGCTTGTCTGGCGCGGTTTTTCTTGCTGCTCGGTTTGCCGGCGGGCGGTTTCGGCCCGCGCCCCGATGCGTCGCCACCAGCCTGCCCAGTGCCTTTTCCGGGCTTTCGCTTGGCCAGAACCGACGCGCCCAGCCGTGCCGGGCGGTCTTCGGCCTTGCGGCTGTCATCGCGCTTGGGCTTTGCCGCGGACGCTGGCTTTGACCCCGGCTTGGGCTTTTTCACGCGCGGCTTGGGATCATCGTTCCAATCCACCGGCGTTGTCGTGCCGGCTCGCACGGGCTTGTCTTGCCGCACCTCTGTCGGGGGCGCAGGCCTTGCCGCAGGCTTGCCCTTGGGGCTGGATGGCTTGTCCGCACGCGGCCCGCGGTCGGATGCGGGTGCGCTGTCCATCTTGGTCAGCTTTGCGCCGCCCTCCAGTGTCATTGCGGACCCGACAGCCGTCAGAAAACCCTGAACCGCGCTTTGCCGGATTTCGATCAGCGAGACATCGTTCTGAATGCGAATGGCGCCGACATCCTCGCGCGACAGGTTCCCGATCTTGCACAGCATCGGCAACAGCCTGCGCGGTTCGGCCCCGGCGGCGCGCCCCCCCTCGACCGAGAACCAGACGCTTGGGCCGAAAGCCGCGCGCGGCTCGGGCGGGGCCGATACATCCGACAGCTCTTCGGGCGCCGAATGACGTTCGCGGAACAGCCGCACATACGCCGCCGCCAGTTGCTCGGCCGAGAACCGTTCAATCAGCTTGCCCACGGTCTCGCGGTGCGACTCCTCGATTTCGGCGCTCCATTCGGTGCCGGCCAACATGCGCTCATCGTCCTTCGCGGTGACCTCTTCTGCCGAGGGCGCATCGGCCCAGTCCGCTTTCACCTTGGCCCAGCCCAGAAGGCGCTGCGCCTTCTTGCGGGCGGCGGGTGGCACGATCAGGGCGCTGACCCCCTTGCGCCCTGCGCGCCCCGTGTGGCCGGAACGGTGCAAAAGCGTGTCCTGATTGGTCGGCAACTCGGCATGGATCACCAGTTCCAGATTCGGCAGGTCGATCCCGCGTGCGGCCACATCCGTGGCCACGCATACCCTGGCCCGCCCGTCGCGCATCGCCTGCAGCGCATGGGTGCGTTCGCTCTGCGACAGCTCACCCGACAGGGCCACGACCGAAAAGCTGCGGTTCGACAGCCGGGTGGTCAACCGGTTGACCATGGCGCGGGTGTTGCAGAACACGATGGCATTGGGCGCCTCGTAATAGCGCAGCACGTTGATGATCGCGTTCTCGGCATCCCGCGCCGACACGTTCAGCGCACGATACTCGATATCGGCGTGCTGGGTGGTGCCGGAAGCGGTGGAAATCCGGATCGCGTCCTTTTGATAATTGCTGGCCAGCTTGGCGATCGCCGCCGGCACCGTGGCCGAGAACAGCAATGTCTGACGCTCGGTCGGTGCCTGCTCCAGAATGAACTCGAGGTCTTCGCGAAACCCCAGGTCCAGCATTTCGTCGGCTTCATCCAGCACCACGGCCTTCAAGGCGCCCAGGTCGATGCTGCCCCGCATGATATGATCGCGCAGACGGCCGGGCGTGGCGACGACGATATGCGCGCCGCGCTCCAAGGCCCGGCGTTCGTCGCGCATGTCCATGCCCCCGACGGTCGAGGCCAGAACCGCATTGGCCTGTCCG
>JALQUE010000201.1 GCA_023260815.1 Roseovarius sp. | reverse complement strand
GCCTCGACTGGGCGATCTCGAAGAAGAAAGAGGATTATCTGGGCAAGCGCGCACAAGAGCGCAGCCATATGACCGATCCGACTCGTTGGAAGCTGGTGGGACTGCAGACGCTGGACGGCAGCACGCTTCCCGACGGCGCTTATGCAACCGCGACTGGCACCAATGCCAATGGTCAGCGCAATGTGCAGGGGCGCGTCACCTCGAGCTATCATTCGCCCACGCTTGGCCGGGGCATCGCCATGGGGCTTGTCCTGAACGGGCCGGACCGGATGGGCGATGTGCTCGACTTTCCCAAGGTGGACGGCACGGTGATCAAGGCGAAAATCGTCGATCCCATCTTCTACGACAAGGACGGGGAGAAGCAGAATGTCTGAGGCAATCAGCGCGCTTGATGGCGCAACCAACGAAGGGGTCGTGCGCGTCGCGGAGTGTGGCCTGACCGGTATGATCACCCTGCGCGGTGATCTTGGTTCGGCCAAGCTGAACAAGGCGGTCAAGGCGGTGTGCGGTGTCGATGCGCCGGCCAGGGGCCATGTGGCGCAGGGCGGTGACACGACGGTGGTGTGGATGTCGCCGGACGAACTGCTGCTGATGGTGCCTTATGCGCAAGCCGATGATCTGTGCGCCAAGCTGGATCAGGCGTTGGCGGGCGATCACGCCCTTGCGGTCAATGTTTCGGATGCGCGGGCGGTGTTTCGTGTCTCGGGCGGCGCCGCTGTCCGCGAAGTGATCGCCAAGCTGTGCCCGGTGGACATGGCGCCCGGCGCGTTCGGCCCGGGCCAGTTCCGCCGCACCCGTCTGGCGCAGATTCCGGCAGCGATCTGGATGCCCGAAGAGGGCGCGATGCAGGTGGTCTGTTTCCGATCCGTGGCGCAATACGCGTTCGATCTGCTCAAGAACGCGGCAACGCCGGGGAGTGAGGTCGGCCTCTTTTCCTGAGCGTTTTGCCGGGAAAAAGCCGGCCAACCCCTTGACCTTGCGGCGCAGAGGTTACCATGTAGGGCCATATGACGTCTGATAATGAACAGGGGGCCCGAAATGGCTTTTGAACTTCCCGATCTTCCCTATTCGCATGACGCGCTGGCCGATCACGGCATGTCGCGCGAAACACTGGAATACCACCACGACATCCACCACAAGGCCTATGTGGACAACGGTAACAAGGCCGTTGCCGGCACCGAGTGGGAAGGCAAATCCGTCGAAGAGATCATCAAGGGCACCTATGATCCCAAGGCCGTCGCGCAAAACGGCATCTTCAACAACGCCTCGCAGTTCTGGAACCACAACCAGTTCTGGGAAATGATGGCGCCGGGCGGCACCGGCATGCCAGGCGAGCTGGAAAAGGCGCTGGTCGAAAGCTTTGGCTCGGTCGACACGTTCAAAGAGCAATTCGCCGCCGCAGGGGCAGGCCAGTTCGGCTCAGGCTGGGCATGGCTGGTCAAGGATACCGATGGCAGCCTCAAGATCACCAAGACGGAAAACGGCGTGAACCCGCTGTGCTTCGGGCAGACCGCGCTGTTGGGGTGCGATGTGTGGGAACATTCCTATTACATCGACTTCCGCAACAAGCGCCCGGCATATCTGCAGAACTTCCTCGACAATCTGGTGAACTGGGAAAACGTCGCCTCGCGCATGTAAGCGGTGTCGACATTTGACAGGCCTCAGCCCCGTGCCGGTTTCCGGCGCGGGGTTTTCTTTTGTGGCGATTGATGCCGGTCATCGCCTTTTTCATGGCGCAGGTCATGCTTAGGTCGGGGATGGACCATAAGAAAAGGAGGACCATAATGACGGAACTGGCACATGGCGCGTGGGTCTTGGTGGCCGATGGTGAAAAGGCCCTGTTTCTTGAAAATGTGACCGATGGACAGGATCCCTATCTCAAGGTCGTCCGCATCGAAACTCAGGAGAACCCCGCACACGGCGAGCAAGTCAGCGACAGGCCGGGCCGGATGCCGGATGATGGCGCGGGGCAGCGCTCGGCGATGGAAGATGCCGACTGGCACCTGATCGCCAAGGACCGGTTCGCCTCGGATATGTCGGACATCCTCTATCGGCTGGCCCATCGCAACGCGTTTGAAAAGATCGTGTTGGTGGCGCCGCCGCGTACTCTGGGCACGTTGCGTGACAAGCTGCACAAGCAGGTCAGTGCACGCGTCGTGGCAGAGGTGCCCAAGGACATGACCAACCACCCCGTTGATAAGATCGAAACGCTGCTCAAGGCCGAACTGGCCAAGGCCTGATATCTGGGCATCCGGGCGGGCGGGATTTCCCGCTTGCCTTCCGGGGCCTGCTGCGCCAGCACTGTGCCAAACGCAGCAGGACGGGGCAGGCATGAACGAGGCAGTCAAGGGCGTGGCGGCAATGGTGGCCGCCTGCACGGTCTGGGGGCTGTCGGGGATCTATTACAAGCTGCTGTCGCATATCCCGCCCATCGAAATCCTTGCCCACCGCACGCTCTGGTCCTTGATCTTCTTCGCGGTCGTGCTGTTGCTTCAGGGGCGGATCGCGCTGGTGGGGCAGGCGCTTGGCGATCGGCGATCGGCCTTCGTGATTGCGTTTGCCGCGATGATGATCTCGCTCAACTGGTTCGTTTTCATCACCTCGATCCAGATCGAAAAGGCGATGGAGGCCTCGCTTGGCTATTATACCTTTCCGCTGGTTGCCGTCCTGCTGGGGGCCATCGCGTTTCGCGAACGTCTGGGGCGGGCGCAGCAGGTGGCGGTCGCGCTGGCGGCGGTTGCGGTCATCACCCTGACCGTCGGGCTTGGTGTGGCGCCTTGGATCGCGCTGATCCTTGCAACGTCGTTTGGTCTTTACGGGCTTGCCAAGAAGGGGCTGAGTGTCGGCCCGGTGGTGTCGGTCACGACCGAAGTCTTGCTTCTGTCGCCCATTGCGCTTGTCGTGCTGTGGGTGGTGCATTCGGGCGGGCAGGGGGCGTTTGGCCTGACATGGCGCGACAGTGCGCTTCTGGCATTCTCAGGCCCGTTGACCGCGACGCCCCTGATCCTCTTCAGCTATGCCACCCGCCGGATCACCTATGCCACGGTGGGGCTGGTGCAATACCTGAACCCGACGCTGCAATTCATTGTGGCCACGTTTCTCTTTCAAGAGGCGTTCAGCTTCTGGCATGCCATCGCCTTCGCGATGATCTGGACGGCGCTGGCGATTTACACCACCGCCGCGTGGCGTCAGGACAGGGCCGCGCGCAGGGCGCTTGAAAGCGCCTGAACGTCAGCGACCACCTCGACAAAGCCGCGCAGGCTGGCATCGGCGAAGCCCTCGGCAATCACATGATCGATCAACCCGGTCAGCGGATCCCAGTAACCTTCGGTATTCAATAGGTAAATCGGCTTGCCATGCAGACCCAGCTGACGCCATGTCAGCACCTCGAAGAACTCGTCCAGCGATCCCGCGCCGCCCGGCAGCACGACAATCGCATCGCAGTTCATGAACATCACTTTCTTGCGCTCGTGCATGGTCTCGGTCACCACAAAACGCGTCAGATCGGTCTTGCCGACCTCCAGCTGCATCAGATGCACCGGGATCACGCCGAACGTCTCGCCACCTGCGGTTTGGGCCGCGCGCGCCGTGGCGCCCATCAGCCCCACATCGCCCGCGCCATAGACCAGCCGCCAGCCGCCCTCGGCCAGTGCCTGCCCCAATTCCGTCGCCGCGGCCTCATAGGCCGGACGCGCGCCCTTGCGTGAGCCGCAAAAGACACACACGGATCCTGCCGACATCGGTTTCTCCCCACTGATCAAAGGGTTGCTTTGACCCCTGATAACGGTGTTGCTATGGTCCCACAACCGCTTCAAAGCGGTGGTTTGCCCAAAGGAGTTGGCATGAGCAAGTCACTGGGGGGAACACCGATCTCCTTTATCGCCGGTGCGGTCGTGGCCGTGGCGGTTGCCGGTGCTGTGCTCTACCTGTCGGATACAGATGCGCCGCAGGACACGCCGCAACCCGTGGCCCTTTCACCAAACTCTGCCGACCCCGCCGCCCAAGCCTCCGCGCCGGTGCCAACAGCCCAGGTGCCTGAAGCGCAGGATGTGCAGGAACCGGCGCAAGCCACTGAAACTGCTGTGGAAACTGCCGTCGTCGCCGAAGAAGATCCCGTGACGCCCGCCGTGGCACCCGACCCGCCGCGCATCAGCACCTTCCGGCTTGAGGCCGATGGCACCATGCTCGTTGCAGGCCGGTCGCAGCCGGGATGGGAGACGTCGATCCTGCTGGATGG
>JALQUE010000169.1 GCA_023260815.1 Roseovarius sp. | reverse complement strand
CGTGTTCCGCACCCACAAGGACGCGCCGCGCGTCCTGATCGCGAATTCCAACCTTGTACCGCATTGGGCCAATTGGGACCATTTCAGCGAACTCGATCGCAAGGGGCTGATGATGTACGGCCAGATGACCGCCGGGTCATGGATCTATATCGGCAGTCAGGGCATCGTGCAGGGCACCTATGAGACCTTTGTCGAGGCGGGCCGGCAGCATTACGGGGGCGATCTGAGGGGGCGCTGGATCCTGACCGGGGGGCTTGGCGGCATGGGCGGTGCGCAGCCTCTGGCGGCGGTGATGGCCGGGGCCTGCTGTCTGGCGGTGGAGTGCGACGAAAGCCGCGCCGCGTTTCGCAAGCGGACGCGCTATGTCGATGAGATCACCCATGATCTGGACGAGGCGCTGACGATGATCGATCGCTGGACCAAGGCGGGCGAGGCGAAATCCGTGGGCCTGATCGGCAATGCGGCGGATGTCTTTCCCGAGTTGGTGCGGCGCGGGGTGCGCCCCGATATCGTGACCGACCAGACCAGCGCGCATGACCCGGTGCATGGCTATCTGCCGCAAGGCTGGAGCGTGGCCGAGTGGCGCGCGAAGCAGGACGCTGACCCCAAGGCGGTGGAGCGCGCCGCCCGCGCCAGCATGCGCATCCAGGTTCAGGCCATGGTGGATTTCTGGCGCGCCGGGGTGCCGACGCTGGATTACGGCAACAACATCCGGCAGGTCGCCAAGGAGGAAGGGCTGGAGGATGCCTTTGCCTTTCCCGGCTTCGTGCCCGCCTATATCCGGCCGCTGTTCTGCCGGGGGATCGGACCGTTTCGCTGGTGCGCGCTGTCGGGCGATCCGGAGGATATCTATCGCACCGACGCCAAGGTGAAGACGCTGATCGACGACCCGCATCTGCACACCTGGCTGGACATGGCGCGCGAACGGATCGCGTTTCAGGGATTGCCGGCGCGGATTTGCTGGGTGGGTCTGGGCCTGCGGCACAAGCTGGGGCTGGCGTTCAACGAGATGGTCCGCAATGGCGAGCTTTCGGCGCCGGTGGTGATCGGGCGCGATCATCTGGATTCGGGATCGGTCGCGTCACCCAACCGGGAAACCGAGGCGATGCTGGACGGCTCGGACGCGGTGAGCGACTGGCCGCTGCTGAACGCATTGCTGAACACCGCCAGCGGCGCGACCTGGGTCAGCCTGCATCATGGCGGCGGGGTGGGTATGGGCTTTAGCCAACATTCGGGCATGGTGATCTGCTGCGATGGTACCGAGGATGCCGACCGGCGCATCGCCCGCGTGCTGTGGAACGATCCGGCCACCGGTGTCATGCGCCATGCCGATGCGGGATACGAGGCGGCGGTTGACTGCGCGAGGGAACACGGGTTGACCCTGCCGGGCATCCTGACATGAGCGCGGCCCGTCGGTGCAAGGCGGCGCCCGGACATCGCCCTGCCGTTGAGCCGTGATCCGGGGCCGCCGCGCAGATGGGCCGGGCTGATCGGACCAGGCGGGCCGGGATCACAGCGGCTGCGTCGTGTAATCCACCTCGTCGGGATAGAGCGTGTCTTCGATCGAGGTGGTGTGCACCTTGACCAGTTTGCCGCCGTCCACCCGCGAGATATACTGATGGCCGAACACCTGATGCGTCTTACCATTGAATATCTTGGCGCCCTGCGGGTGTTCGCGTGATTGGGGAATGTCGGTCATCGCCTCGACGGCTTCGATCAGCGCGGGGCGATCTGCCGGGCCGCGATAGCCCGCTGCCTCCATGCCGGCCTTGAAGGTATAGAGCGTCTCCCAGCATCCGAACATATGGGCGTAGGTCGAGATATCCGTGGGGTCGCTGACCGATGCGCCACGAGCATCCACCCCGACCTGTTCGCGGTAAAACTTGTCATGGTCGGACTGATCCGGCTGTGCATGGCGCGGCATCCCCTCCCAGAAATAGGTGCCTTCGAGGAATTCGAGACCAGGGCTGTCGATGGCCACCGCTTCGAGACTGTCGATGAAGCCGAACATCTCGGGACGCGACGGGCCGAAAAATTCGCCCAGTTCCTTGACGAATGTCAGGACGGCAGGACCGACCATGACGTGATACACCACCTCGGTCTCGCGAGGGATCTTGGGGAAATACTTGGTGAACGAGGTTTCCGCGGGTGGGATCGCGATATGTTCGAGCACCTGCCCGCCCTGTTCCTCGATCGCGGCGGTGAAGAAATCCCGGTGATCGTGGCCGAAGGCGAAATCGGGAAACACCATGGTGACCTTCTTGCCAAGGTTGGAGGCCACGAAAGGCGCCATCGCCTTGACCTGGCTTTTCACATCGGTGATGCCGGGCTGGAGCGTGTAGCGGTTGAGCATCCCCGAGGCCACATGATGCCCTTCGGAGACTACGAAATAAGGCAGTTTCAATTCGCCCGCGCGGGGGGCGGAGCCGATCACCACATGCGAAAACAGCGTGCCAAAGCCAATGTCGCAGTTATGCTGCGTGGCGAATTTTTCGACCACTTCGGCGCCGCGCTTGGGGTCGGTGCCGTCATCCTCGGCCACGATCTCGATCGCGCGGCCATTGATGCCACCGGAGTCGTTGATCAGGCGGACGGCGGCTTGCGTGGTGCGGTCGTACCAGCGGCCATAGGCGGCGCCGATGCCGGTGCGGTGGACCTGAAACCCGATGCGGATCGGTTCGGCGGTCTGGGCATGGGTGTAGCGCGCCCAAAGAGGTAGGCTTGCCGCGCCAACGGCACCGCCCGCAAGCGTCTTGATCGCCGCGCGGCGCGTCGGGCCTTTGGGGGGTGTCGGCATGGTCTGATCCTCCCGGTCTGGGCATTTGGGCGCGGTATGGCTCCTTGCGCCCGAGTGTGCGAAGCGAAACCCGGCTTGTCCAGTCCATTCACCGGGGTCACATCCCGCGCGGCGACGCCAGCAACCACAGGCCGAAGAAAGTATAGCCAATCATGAACAGCGCCAGAGGCGCCTGCCCCAGCACCGCGCGCCATGTGTTGCCATGCCCGCGCACCGCCAACGCATGGGCCAGCAGGATCGCGATCACATGGCCGATCACAACGGCCCCGGCCTGCGTGAGCCAGATCGCCTTGACGGTGCCGGGAGTGTTGAAAAACCCGGTGCTCACATAGAACGGCCCAAGCCCCAGAAGATCCGCGCCACGCCCCAGAGGATCGGTCAGGGCCATCAGCACATATTGCCCGTCGACCATCGCCGCGGTGAGGTAATGGGCCACATGATAGCCAAGCGCGATCGGCAGGATGGTGGGCGCAAAAAGACAAAACGCATGGCCGATCGGGCGGCGGGTGCCGGCGATGCGTTCGCCCAGCCACAGGCACAGCGCAAACACCGCGATCAGGGCCGCGTTGGCGATGAGCAATCCCGCGAGTGTCTGGACGATGACGGCAGAGCGGCCCGGAAATTCCAGCGGGTTGAGGCCCAGAAGGCCCATCCACCAGAATGTCTCGTTCAGGCCATCAAAGCTGCCGGTGCCCAGAAGGGTGACGATGAACACCGCCAACCCGAGGGACACCGGCGGCGCGGCCAGCACCTGCCAGCCCCAAAGCCCCGCTGCGATGCGCCCGCGCGCGCGACCGACAAGGCCCATGCGTGCGTAGGCGCGCATCAGGATGGTCAGCGCCTCGCCGCGCACCAGCCAGCGCGGGCCAAAGAGGGTCACTCCCATCAGCGTGAGATACCAGTATCCCCCTGCGAAGATAGCAAGCCTGTGCGGATCGGCGGGGGCCGGATCAGCCAGAAGAAACCCCGCGAAGGCCAGAAAGATCACGATCCCCGGCAGATGACCAAGCACCGAAGGATAGCGCAACAGCGGGCGCGATCCGGTCACACGCGACAGGATCGCGGTGGGACCGGTCCAGGGGTTTGTCCAGCGCCAGTGATTGCCGATCAGACCTTGCAGCGACACCAGCCCGATCCACCACACCGTCCAGACAAAGAGCGGCAGGGGATTGACCAGAGGATCGCGCGGCCCGGTAAAACCGCGCCACACCAGAAACGCGAGAAACAGGGCGGACAGGCAGCTTGTCAGGTGGTGGAGCGGAAGATCGAGGCGCGGCATCAGCGGCAAGGGCCGGAACAGCCGCGAGGCCACCCAAGCCGGAAGCGCCGCCAGCAGGGCGACCGTCAGCGCCACGCTGGCCACCCCGGCCGAGATGTAGATATCGGTGGGCAGCAACAGCACAAAACCCTGCTCGGAGGCATGCGCCAGCAGGATACCAGGCGGCAGGGCCAGCAAAAGGGTTATGGCGATCAGCGTGCGCATGACGGGTCCGGTAACGTGATGCCCAGCCTAAAGCCATCGCGTCAGAGCGCCATGAGATAAATCATCTCAGGCGGTGGTGGGGCGAACCTGTGCAGCTGCCGCGATTTCAGGCGCCGATCTCAGGTACCGATTTCAGGCGCCGCCGTCCTGCGCCAGCAAGGCGCGAAGGCCGGTGCGGTAATCGGGATGGATCAGGGTGACGCCAAGCTCGTGTTTCATGCGGGTGTTGTCGACGCGCTTGGACTCGGCATAGAAGCTACGCGCCATCGGGGTCATGTCGGCCTCGTCGAAGGGCACTTCGGCGGGCAAGGGCAAGCCCAGCAATTCGGCGGCATGGCCGATCACGTCCTGCGGCGGCGCGGGATCGTCGTCGCAGACATTGTAGGCCGCACCGGGGTTGGGCCGGTCGATCGACGCCAGCAGCACCTGCGCGATGTCATCGACATGAATGCGGCTGAACACCTGACCGGGTTTCACGATACGCCGCGCGGTGCCTTGGCGGACCTTTTCGAAGGGACCACGGCCGGGGCCGTAGATGCCCGCCAGCCGGAAGATATGCAGCGGCAAGCCGGGGATAGCCTGCCATGCAGCTTCGGCATCGACCCGCATCTGCCCCCGCCTGGTCGAGGGGGTCAGGGGCGTGTCCTCGGCCACCCAGCCCCCCTGATGGTCACCATAGACGCCGGTGGTCGAGAGATACCCCACCCAGTCCAGCCGGGGGGCAATGGCGGCGATACGGTCACCACACAGGTTCAGCACCGGGTCGCCATCGGCATCGGGACCGGCGGAAATAAGGATATGAGTGGCGCTGTCCAGTGCCTCGGACAGGTCGCCATCGGGCCACAGGATCGGGGTCACCCCCTCGGCCTGCAGGGTCTTGGCCTTGTCGGGCGAGCGGGTGGTGCCGTGGATCGTCCAGCCCCGCGCCAGAAGCAAAGGCGACAAGGCGCGGGCCGAAAAACCATGGCCGAAGGAAAGGAGTGTCTTGCTCATGGGTCATGAATTGGCCATCGCAGCGGCAAAGGCAAGGGGCGTATGGGCGATCTTTCGCGGATCGCGAAACCGGGGCTGGCGCAGAGGCGGTGCCCAGTGGCACTATCGTCCGCAGGGTCATTGTGGAGTTCCCATGCAGATGTTCAGCCGCCGTTCCGCCCTTGTCATCATATGCGCAGGCGCACTTGCGGGATGCACCGCACGCGAGGGTGCGATCACCGCCAGCCAAGGCCCGACCGAACCACCGCTTTATCCCAACGAGACGCCCGAGCTGCGCCAGCTGATCAACCAGTATGCCGATCTGAACGGTGTGCCTCGGTCCCTGGTGCACCGTCTGGCGATCCGCGAAAGCACCCATCGGCCCTGGGCGCGCAACGGACCATATTACGGTCTGTTGCAAATCCTGCCTCAGACGGCGCGCACAATGGGGTTTCGCGGCCAGCCGGATGATCTGCTGGATGCGGAAACCAACCTGAAATACGCCGTCAGATACCTGCGCGGCGCTTATCTGGTGGCCGATGGCGATCCGGATGCCACGATCGGCTGGTATGCACGCGGCTACTATTACGAGGCCAAGCGCAAGGGGCTGTTGGTGGAAACCGGACTGCGCCCGGCCTAAAGCGTTCCGCCTTTGACCTGAGGCATCAGCCAGAAGCGGAACGCGTGCAACGATTGAACGGCAGACTGCATGTCGCGAAAATCTGCGCGTGAGGTTTTCCGCGAAACGCTTTAAGCCGCGTAGTCCGAGCCTTCGGCGTCCAGAATGGCCTTGAGTTCCGACAGGTGCTGGTCCGCCTGTCCGGGATAGCCCTCAAGCTCGCGCGCGGTCTTTTCGGCCACCTCATCGGACAAGACGCGGAGTTTCTGGCCAGTCTGCAGCGCGCGAATATAGGTCTCGGCGGCGCGCTCGAAATAATAGAGCCGGTTGAACGTGTCGGCCACGCTGTCGCCAATGATCATGACGCCATGATTGCCCATGATCATCACCTTCTGCTTGGGGTCCGAGAAAAGCGCGGCACACCGCTCGCCCTCATCCTCGAAGGCCAGCCCGCCGTAACCGTCATCGATCACGTAGCGGTTGAAGAAGGTGGCACAGTTCTGGTCGATCGGCGGCAGGGTGCTGTCGGCAAGGCTGGCCAGAACCGTGGCATGGATCGAGTGTACATGCATGGCGCAACGCGCATGCGGGCAATGCCGGTGCAAGCCGCCATGCAACCCCCAGGCCGTAGGGTCCGGCGCGCCGGGCTTGGACAATGTGTCCGGGTCGTTGGCATCCACTTCGATCAGATCGCTGGCCTTGATCCGGGCGAAATGCATCTGGTTGGGGTTCATCAAAAACTTCGTCCCGTCGTCGTTGATCGACAGGCTGAAATGATTGGCAACCGCCTCGTGCATGTTCAGTCGGGCGGTCCAGCGGAAGGCAGCGGCAAGGTCCACACGCTCTTGCCAGTGGTTCATATTGGGATTGAGCTGCGTCATAACTGTCATGTCATGTCTCCTTTCGGATTATCGGCAAGGGGGCGGGACGGCACCCAGGCATAGCCATCCGCGCACAAGATATAGGCCTCACGCAGGCCATGCGGTTTGTCGCCGGGCCGTTGCAGAACGGTGCCCCCCGCCGCTTCGGCCTTGCGGGCGGCGCTGTCGGGATCGCAGTCATAGAGCCGGATTTCAATACCCGCGCCACGCGGCGGATTTTCCGGCAGAAGACCCGACAGGGGGTTGGCGTGATAGGTGCCGTCGGAATGAAGCTGCATCACGTTGCAGCCCTGCGCCACGATGGCGAAATCGGGGCTGAGCCTGTGGATGGACAGCCCGAACACCTGGTTCAGGAACCGCGCGGTGCGCGGCACGTCCCTGACAAGGATATTGAAGCCGAACCCGCGCAGCGAGGCGCCGAACGCCTCCGGCGTGACAGTGTCGTAATCCATGGCATCCTCGTTGAGCCGCGCGGGGTCAGCTTGAATGCCGTCTTGGGGCGTGTCAACGTGCAAGCGACGGTGCAGCAGGCCACATGAGGACAACAGCAATGACGATCGACGACACCGCCGGGGTCAAGACGCCCGCGGCGCCACCGCCCGAAGCGTTCACCGATCCGCGCGCCGCCGTCGCGCGCCTGACTGCCCTGTACGATGCGGCGGTCGGCTTCCTGTCCACCGAGTTTCAGTCCGCCTTGCGCACCGGCAAACCCGAGCATCGCGTGCGGGCCTTCTACCCCGAAATCCGGATCACCACAGCCAGCCACGCGCGGATCGACAGCCGCCTGAGCTTTGGGCACGTCGCTGCGCCCGGCACCCATGCGACGACAATCACGCGGCCCGATCTGTTTCGGCATTACCTTGAGCAGCAGATCGGTCTTCTGGTGGAAAACCACGACGTGCCGGTCACCATCGGCCTGTCGGACACACCGATGCCCATTCACTTCGCCGTGGCCAATGACCCGTCGCTGACCGTCCCTCAGGAAGGGGCGGCGGATTTCACCCTGCGCGATGTGTTCGACGTGCCGGACCTGAGCACGACCAATGACGACATCGTCAACGGCACCGGCCGTCCCGCACCCGACGGCACGGAGCCCCTCGCGCCCTTCACCGCGCAGCGCGTCGATTACTCGCTGGCGCGCCTGTCGCATTACACCGCCACCGACCCCGAACATTTTCAGAACCACGTCCTGTTCACCAACTACCAGTTCTACGTCTCGGAGTTCGAAGCCTATGCACGGCGGATGCTGGCCAACCCCGAAAGCGGCTATACCGCCTTCGTCAGCACCGGCAACGCACAGATCACCGGCCCCGATCAGGTGATCGAGGCATCGGAAAAACAGCCCCAGATGCCGGCGTTCCACCTCAAGCGCGCGAACGGCTCGGGGATCACTCTGGTCAATATCGGCGTCGGCCCGTCGAATGCCAAGACGGCAACAGATCACATCGCCGTCCTGCGGCCACATGCCTGGATCATGGTCGGCCATTGCGCGGGCCTGCGCAACACGCAGCAACTTGGCGATTTCGTGCTGGCCCATGCCTATCTGCGCGAAGACCGGGTGTTGGACGCCGATCTGCCCTCCTGGGTGCCCATCCCGGCGCTGGCAGAGATCCAGATCGCCCTGGAAAACGCGGTCGAGGCGGAAACCCAGCTCACTGGATATGATCTCAAGCGGGTGATGCGCACCGGCACGGTGGCCAGCCTCGACAACCGCAACTGGGAACTGCGCGACCAGTCCGGCCCGGTGCAACGGCTCAGCCAGTCCCGGGCCATCGCTCTCGATATGGAAAGTGCCACGATCGCGGCCAACGGATTTCGCTTCCGGGTTCCCTATGGCACACTTCTGTGCGTGTCCGACAAGCCACTGCATGGTGAATTGAAGCTTCCGGGCATGGCCTCGGACTTCTACAAGACGCAAGTCGCGCGGCACCTGATGATCGGGATTCGCGCAATCGAGACCCTGCGTCAGATGCCGCTTGAACGCATCCATAGCCGGAAATTGCGCAGCTTCAGTGAAACCGCGTTCCTATAGACCAAGAAAATCCCCCCAAAATCCGCGAAAAACACTTGCTTTTCCCTACTATTCATTGTGTTTGGTCACAACATACAGTTAAATTCTGCGCATGAGGCCCTAGGACCGGGCAGTTGAAGGAGACCATAAAATGGCAAAACCCATGACCAAAACCCAGCTCGTTGCGGCACTGGCCGATGAAATGGGCACTGACAAGAAATCCGCCGGCACAGCACTCGACGCCGTGACCGCGATCATCACCCGCGAAGTGTCGGGCGGCGGTGCCGTCACCCTTCCGGGCGTTGGCAAGATCTACTGCCGCGAGCGCCCCGAGCGCATGGTCCGCAACCCGGCCACCGGCGAGCAGTTCAAGAAAGAAGCCGACAAGGTGGTCAAGATGACCATCGCGAAGGCTCTGAAGGACAGCGTCAACGGCTGATCGCGGAAGTCGTTATCTACATCGATCGAGAATTTTCCCAGCGGACCCTTTTTCTTGTCGGCGGGAATCTCTTTTGGTTCTGCTAGGTCGCGAATGTGACCAACCGACGCAAGAACCTCAAAGTCATTGCCCAAATATTTGGCAATGGTCT
>JALQUE010000223.1 GCA_023260815.1 Roseovarius sp. | reverse complement strand
AGGCCCCGCAGGGTCGGGTCTCGGGCGATCTCGGCCACCCTGTTGAGGGCGATCGGCTTGACCGCTGGCCCGCAAGAGCCGCCATGCGCGCCTTGCCCGTCGATCATCGGCTCTGGCGAGAACAGGTCCAGATCGACCGATGTGATCGAATTGATCGTGTTGATCAGGCTGACCGCGTCCGCGCCGCCATCCTTGGCGGCCTGCGCGGGCTTGCGGATATCGGCGATATTCGGCGTCAGTTTCACGATCACCGGCAGGTCCGAATGTTTCTTGCACCATTCGGTGACCTGCTGGACATATTCCGGGACTTGCCCCACGGCGCTGCCCATTCCACGCTCGCTCATCCCGTGCGGGCATCCGAAATTCAGCTCAACCCCGTCACAGCCGGTTTCGATCACCCGCTCCAGGATCGCTTTCCAGCTGTCCTCGGTCACCGGCACCATCAGGCTCGCGATCAGCGCGCGGTCCGGATAATCGCGCTTCACGCGGGTCATCTCGTCCAGATTGGTCTGTAGCGGGCGGTCGGTGATCAACTCGATATTGTTGAGCCCAAGAAGCCGCCGGTCCGCGCCCCAGATCGCGCCATAGCGCGGCCCGTTCACATTGACGACAGGCGGGCCGTCCTCGCCCAGTGTTTTCCACACCACGCCGCCCCATCCCGCCTCGAAGGCGCGACGCACGTTGTATTCCTTGTCGGTCGGCGGCGCCGAGGCCAGCCAGAACGGGTTGGGTGACTTGATGCCGATAAAGGTCGTTTCGAGATTGGCCATCTTGCTGATCTCCCTGTGATCCGGTGCGTTTCAGCCCATCAGGCTGGCGTGAATGTCTTCTGCGGCGTCGCGGCCCTGCGCGACCGCCGTCACGGTCAGGTCGTCGCCGCCCGCCGCGCAATCGCCGCCGGCCCAGATCCTGTCCAGACTGGTCCGGCCCGTGTCGCTGACCTTGATCTTCCGACCGTCGAGATCGGGCAATTCACCGCCCTCGAGCGCCTGACCGATCGCCTTGAACACCTGATCGGCGGCCAATCGAAAAGTCTGGCCCGTCGGGGTCAGATCATTGTCGGTGTATTCGAACTCGATCTCGCGGACCGCGCCATTGCCATGGATCGCCACGGGTTGCGCATTGGTGATGATCCGCACCCCTTTCGAGGCCGCCAGATCCTGTTCATAGGGGCTGGCGTTCATCCGGTCGCGACCCCGGCGATAGACAAGGCTCACGTTCAGCGCGCCCAGCAGTTTCGCCTGCACGGCGGCATCCACCGCCGTCATGCCGCCGCCGATCACCACCACGTCGCGGCCCACCGGCAGGCTGGCCAGATCGCTGGCCTGTCGCAACTCGGCGATGAAATCCACCGCGTCGGCGATCCCGGCCTTGTCCTCAGCCTCCAGTCCAAGCGCGTTCACGCCCCCCAGTCCGATCCCGAGGAACACCGCGTCATGCGCGCCCTTGATCTCGGACAGCGTCATGTCGCGTCCCAGCCGTTTATCGGTCTCAATCGTGATGCCGCCGATCTTCAGCAGCCAATCCACCTCGCGCTCGGCGAAGCCGTCCACCGTCTTGTAGGCGGCGATGCCGTATTCATTCAGCCCGCCGGGCTTGTCGCGCCCGTCATACATCGTCACATCATGGCCCTTCATCGCCAACCGGTGCGCACAAGCCAGCCCTGCCGGCCCCGCGCCCACCACCGCAATCCGCTTGCCCGTGGGTGCTGCGCGCGTGAACGGATGTGTGCCCGCCTCCATCAACGTATCGGTCGCGTAGCGCTGCAACTGACCGATCAGCACAGGCTTGCCCTCGGCCGCTTCGCGCACGCAGGCTTGTTCACACAGCGTTTCGGTCGGACAGACGCGCGCGCACATGCCGCCAAGGATATTCTGGTTCAGGATCGTTTCGGCCGCGGCCTCGGGGGTGCCTGTGGCGATCTGCCGGATGAACAGCGGGATGTCGATCTCGGTAGGGCAGGCGGTGATGCAGGGCGCGTCGTGGCAGAAATAGCAGCGATCCGCCGCAACCAGTGCTTCGTGCCCGTCCAGCCTTGGATGCAGGTCCGAGAAATTCCGGGCATAGGCCTTGGGGTCCAGCCGGCCGGCGACGATGCCGGGGGTCAGCGAAGTATCACTCAAGGGAACCTCCACATGTTGGTGTGTATGGCCCTCAGTATTCCACGATTTCTTTTTTTATCAAACGGTAAAAATATAGCGAAAAAGGCACTTTGATTCCAAGGGCTTGACCCATCTCAAACAGCTCTTGCGCGGAGGATGGGCTTGCAGTCGGGGCCGCCCGACACACCGTCAGCGTGATTTTTCGTGATCGAACCGCTGACGCGCGATCGCCTCGTTGCGCTCGGCCTTTTGCTGATCGGCCAGCGCTTTTTCCACATAATTCATATGCGCGATCACCGCGTCGCGGGCGCCGGTGGCATCACGCGCCTGCAATGCGGTGTTGATCTGACGGTGCTGATCCAGAAGCGCGCCGCGCGTGGTGCGCTGCTTGAACATGACCTGACGGTTGTAGAACACGCCTTCCTGCAAGAGCTGATACATCGAGCGCATCATATGCAGCATGACCACATTGTGGCTGGCTTCGATGATGCCCATGTGAAACTCGGCATCCAGACGGGCCTCGTCCTTGGGGTTTGGCTTGTCATGCGCCATTTCCATTTTTTCGAACACGGTCTGGATCACCTTGAGATCGGTGTCCGATGCCAGCCGTGCGGCCCGTTCCGCCGCAAGCCCCTCCATGTCGCGGCGAAAGGCGATGTAATCGAACACCGCTTCGTCATGGCCCGCAAACAGCCGGATCAGCGCCGGGGAAAACGCGCTGCCCAGAACATCGGCCACGAAGATACCCGCACCGGCGCGCGTGCTCAGCAACCCCTTGTCCTGCAATTCGGCCACCGCTTCGCGCAGGGACGGGCGCGACACGCCAAGCCGCTCGGCCAGTTCGCGCTCGGATGGCAGGCGCTCGCCGGGGCGCAGGATGCCTCGGAGGATCAGCTTTTCGATCTGCCGCGTGACGGCGGACGACAGTTTTTCGGGCGTGACTCTTTCGAATGGCATGGGGCTGTCCTGAGCAAACTGGTCAGATCATATGACCGGATCGTCAGTGCGGCAAGCGTTGCTGCGGTCAGGTTTCCGACAGGCGCCAGCGCCCGATCTGTTCCGGCAGAAACGCCTCGACTGCCGCTGTGGCGATCACAAGCGTCTCGCCGGTTTCGGGGTTGGTCACGTTCTGGCCACCCTTGACCGCGCGCACCTCGGCCCGACCACGCGGCAAGCCCTGCGCCAAGGCTGCCGTGTCCAGCCTCTCGGGGTTCTGCACCCCTACCGTGACCTGCACCCGCATCTGGCCGTGATTCAGCCCCGTCGTTTCGAAAATCGGCAGGGTGGAATGCCGGATCGCATCCTCGATCGCGCGGGCGGCGGCCTTCTGATAGTCCATTCCGTGCAGATCGTTGCCCATTCCCATTTCGATGATCACCCGCCGTTCAGTCATCTGCGCGCTCCATGTCGAAACTCACCGAGATCGCGGCATTGGCGATCACCGTCGGATTCCCGTCGCCATCGGGGCGTGGGATGTCCAGCCCGCCATGGGCTGCCCGGACGCTGATCTGGCCATAGGGAAACACCTTTGCCACCGCCGCGCAATCAACCGCATCAGGGTCTTGCACCGCGATGTCCACGTCGATGATCATCGCGGATTTGTCGAAGCCATAAAGCTCGGCCATGTTGATCGAGTTGCGCCACAGCGCGTCCTGCACGGCGCGGGTCGCGGCCTGCGTGTAATCGCGCCGGCGCAGGGATGTGCCCATGCCGAATTCGGTCAATACGCGGTGCTTGGTCATGTCAGCCCCTTTGGCGGTTGCCCTGCCTGATTGCCCGTTTCACCGGCTCTCGTCAATGCGAGGCAAACAGCGCGACAGCCCCCACCACGATCAGGCTCAGTGCCCAGACAACATCCAGGTTGAACCAGCTTTTCTTCAAAAACGACAGGCCCAGCCAATAGTAGACGCCCACCGCGATCACGCCGCCGGATGCGGCCATGGCCAGCGTATGCGCCACCGCCACAAGCGCTGCGCGCAGCGCATCGCTGCCCATCAGGCGGGCGGCGGCGACATGTCCGGCATCTTGCGCCGCCGCATCGCACAGGCCCAGATAGATCGGAACCAGCATCAGCCCCGCACCATGCGCCATCGCCGCCAGAAATGACCACAGCATCAATCGCGAGGGCGGCACCCGCGCCATAAACCTCGGATGCCTCCGGTTGATCAGCAGGTAGACGCCCAACCCGATCACCAGCACCGCCGCGCCGATGCGCAATTCGCGCTGCCATTCGACCAGCGTCACCATCACCGAAAACGGAAACAGCACCATCGCCATCGCCAGAAGGTGCCCCGCCGCCAGCGCCAGCAGCGCCTTGTACAGCGCCCCCGCACCGCGCTCCATCAGTGCGGCGGACACCGCCAGCGGCCAGCCCATGCCGGGATTGATCCCGTGATATATCCCCGAGGCGACAACGGCCCACCAAAGGGCCATTGTCGTGCTTGCATCCTCCACGCGTCAGACGGACGGGTAGCAGAAGCTGTCGGTCGAACAGTCGCCGCCCTCAAGGCGGATCTGATGTGCGCGGTAGCCTTCGGGAAACGCCACCCAGAAGTCCTTGTCCAGCGTCAGGCCACCATCGGCGCCCACATCCGCCTTGACCATCGCCGCCCCCCGCTCGCCGGGATAGAACTGATCATCCCATGTCGAATAGAGCGAATTGGTCCAATAGACCCGTTTGCCATCGCGGCTGATCTCGACCATCTGCGGCCCATAGCCGAACGCCTTGCCGTTGGGATGCTTGGTGCCCTTGACGATCCCGCCAAGCTCGACCTTGCCGGCCAGTTTGGGCGCCATCGGATCGCTGACATCGTATTGATGCATCTCGCCGGTGCCCCAGCAGGCCACGTACAGGAACCTGTCATCAAGGCTCAGGTCGATATCGGTGACCAGCGGCGGCACCGCCTCGAACCCCTTCAGCAAGTCCGGCAGATCGTCGGCGGCGGCGGGTTGGGGCGGGATGGTCACGGTTTTCTTGGCCTCGAAACTGCCGTCCTCCTTGCGCCACCATGTCCAGATCGACCCTTCAAGGTTGGTCGTGTCCACCACCACCCCGCAAAAGCCGTACTCCTTGGCCGGGTCATGCGCCGGGCGGATTTCCAGCGCCATCTGGTGATTCTCGCCCAGATCGATGGTCTGAACGTTCTTGCGCGCCCGCAGGTCCCAGAAATGGATGCTGTGACCGTATTTGTTGGACAGCAGATCCTCGGGCACGATGCCGTTCTCGAATTGCGGCGGCAGACCCCATTCGGAACTCACCATGTAGTTGCGCGGCAGGTTCCACCAGAAATCATACTGCTTGTCCTGTGCGCCCCGGTCCATCTCGTAGCGGCCAAGGATATCGAAGGTTTCGCAATCCATGATGAAGATGCCCGGAGGGCCCTCGGTGCCGTCCTTACCGCCGCCGCCAAGGGTAGACACATAGATGCCTTCGGGGCCGCAATGGAT
>JALQUE010000375.1 GCA_023260815.1 Roseovarius sp. | reverse complement strand
TGGCGGTCAGAAGTTCGTTCGTCAGATCGTTCGCCTCGCGCACCGCTTCAGCGGCCTCGCCCGAACGCTGGATCGTCACCGCCTGCGCAAGCTGCGTCTCCCAAAGGGGGACCGTGTTCACGAGGGTCGAGTTGATCTTGGTCACAAGGCTCTTGTCGTTCTCCTGCACCAGCCGGATCGAGGGCAGCGACTGCATCGTCACCTGGCGCGTCAGCTTGAGGTCATGCACCCGCCGTTCCAAATCGTCCCTCGCCGCGCGCAGGTCGCGCAGTTCCTGGGCGCGGATCACCTGATCGTTCTCGGGCGCGGCCTGCACCTCGGCTTCCTTGGCGGGGATCACAGTCTTGTCCAGCTCCTTCAGCTTTTCCTCGCCCGCCGCGATATAAAGCGCCAGCTCGTCGTAGAATTGCAGCGTCTTTTCATACAGCAGATCAAGCGATTTGATGTCCTTCAGAAGCGTATGCTCGTGATGCAGCAGGTCGTCGGTGATCTTGTCGATCTGCGACTGGACCATCTCGAACTTGGCGGTGAACTTGGCAAAGGGCGCGGCCCGGCCCAGCAGTTTCTCCCACCAGCTGCGCTCGCGGCGCACATCCAGTTCACTGACCGCAAAGCCCCGGATCGTGGTGACGATCCCGCGCAGGCTGTCACCCGCAGGGCCGACATCCTTGTTGCGCACACCGGTCAGCATGGATTGACTGATTTCCTGCAACTCCGCCTGCGCGGCCGACCCGAACGACACGATCGAATTGGTGTCGCCAATGTCGACCTCGTTCATGCGCTTGCGGATTTCGCCGGCGACGGCGGTTTCCGCCTTGTCCAGCGGGACAATCGCGTTGGCATCCGACGGTTCCGGCAAAATGGTGCGGCTCACTTCCTCGACCTCGGCCAAGGCGGCTTCGGCTTTCTGACGGGTGGTATCTGACATGGCGGTCCCCTTACTCGTTGTCATGTTGCGGGCGGATGCCCTCGCGGTTCAGACGGTCGCGCAGTACCTCGATCTCGATATCCAGATCGCTCCGGTCATCCAGCATCAGCTTTTCGGTGCGCGCGGCGAAATTTCCCTCCAGATCATCCAGCAACGCCGAGAAATCCGCCTTGGCCGACGGGTCGCGGTTGCGGGCGTAGATATCTGCGAACTTGGCCGTCGCATCGCGCGCGCCCAGAAGATAGACCGACAGGAAACGCCGCGCCGATGTCAAATCTCGCGGGTCTTCCTCGACGGTGCGAAACAGCCGCCGGGCCGTGACCTGAAACCGCTCGACGCGCGCTTCCAGCGCCCGGTCGCCGGCGCGCTTGATCGCCTCGGACATGGCCGCCAGATGCTTTTCCGCCTCGTCCACGGCGCGCGCCACGCGGTCGGTCTGGAACAGGTCCACCCCGTCCATGCCCTTGTCCTTCATTGGATCAAGTCCAAAGGAAAATGCGTGCAGCACCACGCCAAGCCCGCCCAGAATGATCGCCTCAAGCAGGCCGTGCCCGGCGATCCCGGCCATCACCAGCCCCGCGCCCGTGATCGCCGAAGCCAGCATCTTGCGCGGCACGGCAGGACGGCGCGCGACCTTGCGGGCCTCATAGGCTTCCTGCGCCAGAATCCCCTCGCGGGTCAGCCATGCCGCCAGCAGCAGCAGGCCAAGGGCCGCCAGATATTGCGCCATGACCACCGGCGATGCGGTGAAAGCCTGCCAGATCAGCGGCAAGGGCGCCAGAAACAGCAGATTGACGCGACCACCCGCCTTGGTGCGCCGCGCGCCCTGATATCCCCCGCGATCCGTGACCCCCGCCTGGGCCGGTGCCTGGCCTGTCTGGCCGTCGGGGCTGAATTTTCCGCCAAAGCGACGTGCCATCAGCCGCCCCCTGCCACAGCCGTGTAGAGGATCAGAAGCACAAGCACGAAAAAGGCCAGTTTCTGCAAACCGGTATCGGACATCAGAACGCTCACCCCCTAAAGACACAAGGAACTTAGGCGATGCATTCGCAGCTTGCTAGGGGTAAGATTGCAGTATCTGACACCTGCGCCGGTCCTTGCCGCAGCGTCGCAAAACCGATCCGGCCTCCCGCGCTTGTCTCTTACCGCCGGTCGCTCGGAACGCGTGCAACGATGAACCGAGCACCGAATTTCGCGAAAATATGGGATTCATGTTTTTCGCGAAACGCTTTAAAAGACGCCATGACGTCACGTTCCTTCGTTCCCAAGGGTGCCGCCAGTTTTCGCGTGGCCTATGACGGACCGCCTCGGGACGTGCATTTTCTGTTGCTGCCGAAGCTGACGCTTCTGGCCTTCACCTCGGCGCTCGAACCTTTGCGGGTGGCCAATCAGGTGGCCGGGCGTGAACTCTATCGCTGGTATGTCATGACCGGCGATGGCGGGCCGGTGACGTGTTCTTGCGGGGTCAACATCACCCCCGACAGCGGCCTGACCGATGTGCCGCGCGGCGCGATGGCCTTTGTCTGCGCCGGCATCGAACCCACCGAAACGACCAGCCCGCGCATCATCCGCTGGATTCGCCGCCAGCACACGTTCGGCGCAAGGCTGGGCGGCATCTGCACCGGCGCCTTCGCTCTGGCCGAGGCCGGTCTTCTCGACAATCGCCGCTTCACCCTGCACTGGGAAAATCAGCCCGCCTTCGTCGAACGCTTTTTCGGGCTGGACCCCACGGGCGCCCTTTACGAAAATGACCGTGGCCTGATCACCTGCGGTGGCGGCAGTGCGGCCACCGACATGATGCTTGACCTGATTGAAACCCATCACGGCGCCGATCTGGCGACGATCGTGGCCGACATGTGCCTGCATTTCCGCTCGAACCTGCAGCAGACGAAACAGAAATCCGCCTATTCCTTCGCCTTGGGAAGCCGGAACCCGCATCTGATCGCGGCCATGCGCCTGATGAACGAAACCCTCGAAACCCCGCTCGAAATGACCACGCTTGCCACCCATGTCGGCATTTCGCGGCGGCAGCTTGAACGGCTCTTCACGGCCCATGTCGGCACGACGCCCGCGCAGTTCTACATCGACCTGCGGATTTCGCGCGCCCACGCCTTGTTGAATGAGACCGATCTCAGCGTGGCCGAGATCGCCGCCGCCACCGGCTTCAACAGCGCCTCGCAGATGGCCGCGCGGTTCCGCAAGCGGTTCGGCATGTCGCCCCGCGCCTACCGCAAAAGCTGGAGCGCGCCGACCGGCGTGTGACGCCCCGAAACGGCTGGCAAAGTTTGGTACGAAAATCGCCCCGGATGGTCCTGACGTCACCGCGCGCCGCGTTAAGACCGCGGTGTTTCCGACGCCGCACCGACGCGATACCGACGTGATACCGACGCAACGCCGAGCCGGGTTTTGCCTGTTAACAAAGGGGTTTGGGGCCGATTCGGCCCTCAGGTCCGCCGCCGCGTCCGCTTCGGCGCAGGCTTGCCCGGTTTCTTCTGCGCCTCTTCGGATGTCTCGCCCAGCTGATCGCGCAGGATGCGTGGTCGGATCTCTTCAACCGCTCCGGGCTTCAGCGTCCCCAGTTGGAACGGGCCATAGGACACCCGGATCAGCCGGTTGACGCTTAAGCCCACAGCCTCCATCGCGCGGCGCACCTCGCGGTTGCGCCCCTCGCGGATTCCCACCGTTACCCAGGCGTTGGCGCCTTGCTGACGGTCCAGCGTCACGATCATCGGCTGAAACTTTTCTCCATCGATAACAAGGCCTTGACGCAGCGGTGCAAAGGTGTCGTCGGTCGGTCTTCCGTTGACGCGCACCCGGTAGCGGCGCAGCCATCCGGTCGAGGGCAGTTCCAGCTTGCGCTTCAGCCCGCCGTCATTTGTCAGCAGCAACAGCCCCTCGGAATTGATGTCCAGCCGTCCCACGCTCATCACGCGCGGCAGGTCTTCGGGCAGCTCGTCAAAGATCGTCGGGCGGCCTTGTTCGTCCTTGTTGGTCGTTACCAGCCCGGTGGGCTTGTGATACAACCACAGCCGCTGCGGCTCCGGCGCGCGCAAATCGCGCCCATCCACCGCGATCCGGTCCTTGTCCGTCACGTTCAGCGCGGCCCGGTCGATCTTCTTGCCATTGACCGTAACCCGCCCCGCCTCGATCATGCGCTCCGCCTCGCGGCGACTGGCCAGCCCGGCCCGCGCGATCACCTTGGCGATCCGATCGCCTTTATGTGTGTCCTCTGTCATGGCGCAGGGCTTAGCGCAAAGCCGGGCCTTGCGAAAGCGCCGAGTGCGGGGCAAGACACCTGCATGAGTTTTGCAAGCCATATGGACGCAGCCCTTGACGAAGCCCGCGCCGCCGCCGCCCGCGGCGAGGTGCCTGTGGGCGCCGTTCTGGTTGATCCAAAGGGCCGGGTCGTGGCCCGTGCCGGCAACCGGACCCGCGAACTCAGCGACCCAACCGCCCATGCCGAGATCCTTGTGATCCGCGAAGCCTGTGCCGCCGCCGGCAGCGAAAGACTGCCCGGACATGCGCTCTATGTCACTTTGGAGCCGTGTGCGATGTGCGCCACGGCCCTAGCG
>JALQUE010000192.1 GCA_023260815.1 Roseovarius sp. | reverse complement strand
TGCAGTTCGCCCGCGTGGTGCGTGGCGCGACACTTGTGGAAAAGAACAAGGAATACGTCCAGGCCGCCCGGTTGATCGGGCGCACCCCCTTTGCCATCATGCTGCGCCACATCCTGCCGAATGTGCTCAACCCGGTGCTGGTGATCGCCACGATCAGCCTGGCGCTGGCGATCATCGCCGAAGCCACGCTGTCCTTCCTCGGTGTGGGCGCCCCCCCGACCAAGCCCAGCCTCGGGACGCTGATCCGCATCGGTCAGGAGTTCATGTTCTCCGGCGAGTGGTGGATCCTGTTCTTCCCCGCCGCCACGCTTCTGGCGCTGGCGCTGTCGATCAACCTGCTGGGCGACTGGCTGCGCGACGCATTGAACCCGAGGCTCAGATGACCGCACCACCCGTCCTCTCGGTCCGCAACCTTGTCGTGGAAATTCCCACGCGCCACGGCGTGCTGCGCCCGGTCGATACTGTCAGCTATGACATTCACGCGGGCGAAATCCTTGGCGTCGTCGGCGAATCCGGCGCTGGTAAATCCATGACCGGCAATGCGGTGATCGGCCTTCTGGACCCGCCCGCGCGGATCGTTTCGGGCGAGATCCTGCTGTCAGGCCAGCCGGTCCATAGCCTCAGGGGTGACGCCCTGCGCCGGTTGCGCGGCAAGCGGATGGGCATGATCTTTCAGGATCCGCTGACCTCGCTCAACCCATTGCTCACCGTGGGCGACCAACTGACCGAGACGATCCTCGAACATCTCGGCGTGTCCCAGTCCGAAGCCCGCCAACGTGCTGTCGCGGCTCTCGAAGAGGTGGGCATCCCGGCCGCCCGTGATCGGATCGACAGCTACCCTCATGAATTTTCCGGCGGCATGCGGCAGCGTGTGGTGATCGCCCTTGCGCTCTGCGCCGAACCCGACCTCGTGATCGCGGACGAACCGACCACCGCTCTGGATGTCTCGGTGCAGGCCCAGATCATCGCGCTGCTCAAGCGGCTCTGCCGCGACCGTGGCGTGGCGGTGATGCTGGTGACGCATGACATGGGCGTCATCGCCGAGGCCGCCGATCGCGTGGCGGTCATGTATGCCGGGCGCCTGGCCGAGCTTGGCCCCGTGCGCGAGGTGCTCACCACCGCGCGCCACCCCTATACTGCCGGCCTCATGGCCTCGACCCCGCTGGCCAGTCAGGGCCATCGCCGCCTGCGCCAGATCCCCGGCGCGATGCCCCGTCTCGGCAATCTGCCATCGGGCTGCGCCTTCTCGCCGCGCTGCGACTACGCGCAGGACCGCTGCCGCCAGAATCCCGGCCCCACGTTGGACACCTGCGACGGCCGTGCCGCCTGCTGGTTCCCGCTGTCCCGTCAGGTCGACGGCACCACCGGACACGACACGGAGGCCGAAGCATGAGCGCGATCATCCGGATCGAACACCTGACCCGCATCTTCGATGTCTCCAAACCTTGGCTCAACCGGCTGATCGAGCGCGCCCCCCGCGCCCTGCTGACCGCCGTGTCCGATGTCAGCTTCGAGATCGAGGAAAACAGCGTCTACGCGCTCGTCGGCGAAAGCGGCTCGGGCAAGTCCACCATCGGCAAGATCATCGTCGGCCTCGTGCCGCCCTCCGATGGCGCGGTCCTGATCGAGGGCGTGGATCTCGCCACCGAAACCGACGCCGCAAAAATCGACGCGGTGCGCGCCGATATCCAGATGATCTTCCAGGACCCCTACGCCTCGCTCAACCCGCGCTGGCGGGTGCGTGACATCATCGCCGAACCGGTGGCCGCGCGCGGCGGGGCGACCGCCGGTCTGGCTGAAAAACTGCTGGAACAGGTGGGGCTGTCGGGGGCGGATGCGGGCAAATATCCGCACGAGTTTTCCGGCGGCCAGCGTCAGCGCATCTGCATTGCCCGGGCGCTCGCCTCCGGCCCCAAGATCATCGTCTGCGACGAACCGACCTCGGCACTGGATGTTTCGGTGCAAAGCCAGGTGCTCAATCTCATGTCGGACCTGCGCGAGGATCTGGGCCTGACATATCTCTTCATCAGCCACGACCTGACCGTGGTGCATCACATGGCCGACCGGATCGGCGTGCTCTATCTGGGCCGGCTGGTCGAAGAAGCCCCGCGCGATGCGCTCTTCGCCGATCCCAAACACCCTTACACGCAGATGCTGTTCGATGCCGCCCCCCGCATGGATGCCTTCGGACGCGAAGTGGACCCGCCCAAGGGCGAAATTCCCGATGCGATCAACCCGCCCTCGGGCTGCGCGTTTCATCCGCGCTGCCCACTGGCCGTGGACCGCTGCAGCCGCGAGCGTCCCGACATGCGCCGCATCGGCGATACCCGTGTGGCCTGTCATCTGGCCGAATGAAACCGCGCCCGAAACCTGTCCGGGCGCGGCGTCTTCTGGCTGAAAATATCCCGGGGGAGGCGTTGAAAATCTCTTGATTTTCAATGTCGGGGGCAGAGCCCCCTAGCCTTCTGCCTCATCCGCGGCCGAGGCGTTCAGCAGCCCATAGCGTTCGGCGCCCAGACTGTCGTAAAGATCGATTTGCGTCTCAAGGAAGTCGATATGCCCCTCCTCATCGGCGATCAGCTCTTCGAACAGGTTTTTCGAGACATAATCCGCCACGCTTTCACAGTGATTGCGCGCCTCGATATACAGCGTGCGCGCTTCATGCTCGGCAGCCAGATCGGCCTCCAGCGTCTCGCGCAGGGTCTCGCCGATCCGCAACGGATCCAGCTTCTGCAGGTTGGGATGCCCCCCCAGAAAGATGATCCGCGCGATCAGCTTGTCGGCGTGATGCATTTCCTCGATGCTTTCCTCGCGGCTCTTGTTCGCGATCCGCCCGTAGCCCCAGTCTTCCTGCAGGCGGTAGTGCAGCCAGTACTGGCTGACCGCCGTCAACTCGCTGCGCAGCGCCTTGTTGAGATAGTCAATGACCTTTTCGTCGCCCTTCATCCGTCTCTCCCTGTGTCATGCCACGGCGCAGGCCGCGCAACTCCATCGGTACTTTAAACTTGTCACATCCTTGCAGCGTGTCAACGAACCGTGGCAGACATCCGCCACAATCCGCGCGCTTTCCCAGGGCGCGATACACCTTGCCCGGCGTGATGATCGTGTCGGGATCCGCAGCCCGCATCCAGTCCACCGCGCGACGGATATCGCCATCCGTGATCGCCATGCAGTGACAAATCATCATGTCGTGTCTCCTCGTGTCCTTGTCGCCGGTCAATGCCGCGTGGCGCTTGCCGGTTCGGGGAACCGGGCCTGTTGTCTCAATCCGGCCTGATACAGATACAAACCTGCCGTGCGTGCGGCCTCAGTCATCGGCAACAGCAACGGCCCCTCCACCAGAAGCGAGGCGATCAGCATGGCGTCCTCGCGCTCTCCGGTCGCCGCGACCATCACGAAATGCGCAAGGATCGCCTCGTCCGACCCCACGCACCGACAGGCCTGACCGTGCTGCGCCAGGGGGCGGCGGCAATGGCGCTGCATCAGGCCCATCATCTCACCAAAGGCCCGCAGGCAGGCCCGCGCCCCGCACGGCCCGAGTGTCGGCAGCAACAACGCCTCCACCGGACCCGGCCCCTCGCTCCAGCGACGCAGGCACAGCACCACAAGCGCCTCGCCAGGGGCCAGCTTGTCCAGTGCCGACACCGGGAAGGCGCCTACCATATGTCTGTCATGCTTCATTTGGTCAGGATCAACTTGCCCGCGCGGGTGATGCGCAGAGTGTAGATCTGGCCGTCCAGCACAATCGTGGCAGTCTGCCCGCCATCGGTGAGGGAACGGGCGTCATGGCTGGCCGGATCGGGTTGCAATTGCGGCTGCGCGGATGTCTGCGCCCGGATCATCGCCGTGCCTCCATCCGGTCAAGCAGCGCCTCAAGCCAGTAATCACTGGTCACGCCCCCCTGAAAGGCGGCGGCGAAGATATCCTTGCGCCATGCGTCACGCTCGCTCGGGGTGACACCTTGGGGCGCGGGCGAAAGGGTGTGGGACTGTACCATGCCAAAGCTCCGTGTTGGGTCGTTTCTCGTGCCGGCTGGTCCGCGTGGGGTGGCGTGGCCCCATCAACCTGACAAATTTGATAAGGTATGTCAATTCTGATTTTTTTAGTCGGAAATAATCCTTCCTAAACACCGCTGGTCAGAGGCCACACTGCTGCCTATACTCAGTCAATCAAGGCCGGGCAGACAAAGAGACTTCGCCATGTCGCTCCATCCCCACAGGCAAATGCCGATCTCACTGCGCCCTCGGATCAAGTCCGACATGCGAACCCAGTTCGCGGCGCTGTGCTATCGCATCACCAACGACAAGCCGGAAATCCTTCTCGTGACCAGCCGTGGATCGGGCCGCTGGATCCTGCCCAAGGGCTGGCCGATCCCCGGCAAGACCCCTGGTGAATGCGCCTTGATCGAAGCCTGGGAAGAAGCCGGCGTGCAGGGCAAGGCCCATGAACAATGCCTTGGTATCTTCTCCTACAACAAGGCAACCGATGCCGTGAACACCCTGCCCTGCCTCGGCCTTGTCTTTCCGGTCAAGGTCAAGGCCCTGGCCACCGACTATCCCGAAGCGGATCAGCGAAAGCGCAAATGGCTGCGCCCGAAAAAGGCCGCCGCGCGGGTGGACGAACCCGAACTGGCGGTGATCCTGCGCCATTTCGACCCCAAGGGGCTGCCACGGTGACCGGTGCGCGCCCCCTTGATACCCGCCGCTGCAGGGATACCTTGCGGGT
>JALQUE010000174.1 GCA_023260815.1 Roseovarius sp. | reverse complement strand
GTAATCATGCAGAACAAACCCCCGGCCATGCTCGACCGGGCCACCGAAATGGACAGCGACATTGCGCATGTCCTGCCCGGGCGTGATCGACAACTGCTCAAGCAGGTCGCGCAGCCTCAGGTCTCGGGTGGGTTTGTTGATGACGATCCCCATGGCCCCTTCGTCGGAATGTGCGCACATGAAGATCACCGAATGTTCGAAGCGGGGATCTCCCATGCCGGGCATGGCGATCAGCAGTTTTCCGGTCAGATCGATATCCGAGGTCAATCCCAGTCTCCATTGGTCCTTCAGAAACAATGGGGCGGTAAAGCAGCCAGTTCAAGCATCGTGGCGGCCTGAATGTGACATTTCTCGCTGGAAAGTGAGTTGGCTTTTCCCGTCGCATCCCCCATTTGAAGAGACATGATGACACGCATCCTTTCCCTTTTCGCCCTGCTTGTCGGCCTTGGCACAGTGGCCCCTGTGGCCCGTGCCGACAGCTCCATGATCCAGGCCAGTATCCTGACGGGCTGGCGGCAGGACGATGGCAGCCATGTCGCGGCCTTGCAATTGTCGATGCTGGACGGCTGGAAAACCTATTGGCGCGCGCCGGGCGATGCGGGCATTCCTCCGCGTTTCGACTGGACAGGCTCGGACAATCTTGCTGCGGTTCAGATCACCTGGCCCACGCCGCAATCCATCGATCAAGGCGGGCTGCGCACCATCGGCTATTCCGATACCGTCATCTGGCCGCTGACCCTGACACCGTCCAACAAGGGCCAGCCGATCAAGCTGGCGGGCAAGATCGAACTGGGGGTCTGCAAGGATATCTGCGTTCCGGTCACGCTGATCTTGTCGCAGGATCTGCCCAAGGCGACACAGCGCGATCCCCGGATCGTCTCGGCGCTGGCCGCGCGCCCCTATTCCGCGCAGGAGGCCGGGGTCACATCTGTCCGTTGCAGTGTCAGCCCGGTCGAAGGTGGCCTTCGCCTGCGCGCCGATGTGACACTGCCCCATACCGGCGGCGATGAGATCGCCGTGATCGAGACATCCAACCCCGCGATCTGGGTGGCGCAAGCCACCACGACCCGCCAGAACGGAACCCTCGTCGCCAAAACCGAGATGTATCACGTCGAAGGCCGCGCCTTCGCGCTGGATCGCTCGGGCCTGCGCATCACGGTGATCGGCGACAGGCAAGCCGTGGATATTCAGGGCTGCCCGTCGAACTGACCGCGGTCACTTGCGCCGCTTGTGCTCGTCCAGCCGGGGCAGGATCTCGACGAAATTGCAGGGCCGGTGGCGGTAATCCAGTTGCAGGCTCAGGATGTCGTCCCAGGCATCCTTGCAGGCGCCGGGGCTTCCGGGCAGGGCGAACAGATAGGTGCCGTTCGCCACACCGCCCGTGGCGCGCGACTGCACGGCACTGGTGCCGATCTTCTGGAACGAGATCATGGTAAAGACCGTTCCGAAGGCGTCGATCTCTTTTTCATAGACATCGCGATGCGCCTCGACGGTGACATCCCGGCCCGTCAATCCGGTGCCGCCGGTGGAAATCACCACATCCACCTTATCCGACGCGATCCATTCGCGCAGTTGATCGGCGATCTGGTCGCGCTCGTCGCGCACGATCATCCGGTCGGCAAGCACATGGCCCGCCGCCTCGATCCGGTTCACCAGCACCTCGCCCGAGCGGTCCTCCGAGATATCGCGGCTGTCGCTCACGGTCAGCACGGCGATACGAACCGGAATGAAATCCTTGGTTTCGTCGATACGGCCCATTCGGGTCAACTCCTCTGAAGAAGGGCAAGCCGCGCGGCCAGCCCCGCAAATATCAGCGCACTCGCATAGCCAAGCCCGCGTGTAAACCGCGCCGAGGTGGCCAGCCGCTGCCCCACGCCCCCGGCAAACAGACCGACAGCGCCGTTGATGAAAAATCCGCCCACCGCCAGAACCAGCCCGCAGATCAGAAACTGTCCCAACACCGACCCGCGCGCAGGGTCCACGAATTGTGGCACGAAGGCCAGCACGAACAGGATCACCTTGGGGTTGAGAAGGTTGACGATCAGCCCCTGCCGAAAGGCCCGCGCCGCAGGCATCGCCAAAGGTGTGACATCCCGCACAGGTTCGCGTCGCAGCGCGCCCGCCGCCAGCCACAGCAGATAGGCCACCCCGATCCAGCGGATCGCATCGAACAGCCACGGCAGCGCCGCCACCGCCGCGCCCAGACCCAGACCCGCCAGCGTGACATGCACAAGGCCACCCGCCGAAATCCCGGCACTTGCCGCCAGCGCCGCCTTGCCCCCAGACCGCAAGCCAAGCCCCAGACAGAACATCATGTCCGCCCCCGGCGTGAGGTTCAGCGCGAGGGCCGCAGGGATGAAGGCCAGCAACACAAGCGGGTCCATCACGCCCCGACCTCGAACCAATTGGGCGTCGGGCCAAGATTGACCACGCGGCTGTCCCCGATCATGCCGCTTTGACCCCAACTGTCGTGAATATGCCCGCAGACCGCCAGCTTTGGCTGTATCCGCTCGATCGCCTTGCGGATCGCACTGGATCCGACGGAAATCCCCTGCGATGTGACATCGGCAACGCCCTTGGGCGGCGAATGGGTGATCAGGATATCCGCGCCGGTGCAGGTGCTCAGCATCGCGTCTGCCTCGTCTTCGGTCAGATCGCAGGACCAGGCGCCAAACGGCGTGACCGGCACCCCATATCCCAGACCGAACAGACGCAGACCGCCTGTCTCGTGGGCCTGTCCATGCAGCACGGTGATCCCGTCGCGCGCGGCGGCCCGCAGCTCTTCGGCGCTCTCGGCATTGCCGGGCACCACCACCATCGGCGCCGCGATCCCCTCCAGCAGGGCGATGGCCTGATCCAGCCCATGCCGCCCGTTGCAGAAATCGCCCGCGCCGATCACCAGGTCGGCGTCTCGTGCTGCATGGGTCAGCGCCTCGGCATGGCGGGCGGAAATGTGCAGGTCCGAAAAGGCGAGGATCTTCATGCCCCGCCCCTCAGCCGGGCTTGCAATTTCAGCAGGTCGGCCCACGCCTCGCGCTTGGCTTGCGGGGTGCGCAGCAGATGGGAGGGATGGACCATCGGCAGGGTCGTCCTGCCATAGCTTTCGGTCCACTGTCCGCGCAGCCGCGTGGCACTCTGACGGCCCAGACCGGCCTGACAACTGATATTTCCCATCAGCACGATGATCTCGGGATCGACAAGATCGACATGGCGCTGCACGAACGGCAGCATCATGGCGATCTCTTCGGGCTTGGGATCGCGGTTCTGCGGCGGGCGCCACGGCAGCACGTTGGTGATATAGACCGCCTGTCCGGGATCGGGGGCGGTGCGGCTCATGCCGATCGCCTCCAGCATCTTGTCCAGAAACTGCCCCGCACGCCCAACAAAAGGCCGGCCCTGCAGGTCTTCGTCGCGGTCCGGCGCGTCACCGATGATCATCACCCGCGCCGCCTTGTCGCCCTCCGCGAATACCAGGTTGCGCGCGCCGCGCTTCAGATCGCAATGCGCGTATCCCGCCAAGGCCTCGCGCAGGGACTCAAGCGTCGTCGCCGCCCCGGCGGCGGCGCGGGCGTCGGCCAGCGGATCGGCGGCGGCAGGGGGGGCAACCACGGGCGCGGTACCGGCCTGCGCTGCGCGCGGCCTGGCGGCGGCAGACGCAGCCGCGGGCGGCGTGTCGGGCACTTCATAGCGATTGACCGGCACATCGCCGATCGCCTCGGTGGCGCCAAGCTCGATCTGCCAGTCCAGAAGCGCCTTTGCGGCGTAAGGATCAAATGTCGATTCCATTGCACTGCCAAGGTATCGCCCCGCCGCGCCGGTGGAAAGGCGACAAAGCGATCCCTTGCCCCTCCGCGCCGCGCTTTC
>JALQUE010000190.1 GCA_023260815.1 Roseovarius sp. | reverse complement strand
CTGACCCAGAAGCTGCGCGCCAAGGGCAAGAACGTGCGCTTTGCCATTCACCCGGTCGCCGGGCGTCTGCCGGGGCACATGAACGTGCTTCTGGCCGAAGCCAAGGTGCCTTATGACATCGTGCTGGAAATGGACGAGATCAACGACGATTTCCCCAATACCGACGTGGTGATCGTGATCGGCTCGAACGACATCGTGAACCCGGCGGCACAGGACGATCCCAACAGCCCGATCGCCGGGATGCCGGTGCTCGAAGTGTGGAAGGCCAAACAGGTTTTCGTGTCCAAGCGCGGGCAGGGGACAGGCTATTCCGGGATCGAGAACCCGCTGTGCTACAAGGAAAACACGCGCATGTTCTATGGCGATGCCAAGGCCAGCATGTCGAGCCTGCTGCCCAAGATCGACTGATCCACGGGCCAGGTGGCACGCCATGCAACGCCATCGGGGCGCCCTTCGCGGGGCGCCCTTTTTCGTGCTATGACGATATGGCGTGGCCGTGATGCGCGCTGGCCTTGTGTATCGGATGCGCCGGACCGGTGGTGCCCAAGGCGTGCGCAGTATACAGATGTACTCTGGTAAATCATTGGTTTGTCGGGAAAAACCGGTTTTCCCCGACCCGCGCACAGGCTAGATTGACGCCAAAGCATCCCGGAGACAGGCACATGCCGCCCATCGAAGACCACCCGCTGCGCTATCGCCTTGCCAATGAGCTTCATGCGCGGCCCTTCCCGTCGATGAAGGCGCCTTCGACTGCGGCCTATCTGGCGATCAAGCGGCCCGAAGGCGCCGCGGCGCGCGACCGCGAGGCCGATATGAAGCACCTTCTGGCGCTTCTCGACCGGCATGGCGCGGCCCATCCCCAGCCCGGCGCCACGCATTATTTCGGGCGGATCGGCCGCCATATGCTGAAATGGGAAAGCCATACCGAATTCGTGACCTACACCGCCTTCACCGAAGGCGTCAGCGCGCGGCCTTTCGATCCGCGCGATTTCGAGGTGTTTCCCGATGACTGGCTGGGCGAAGCGCCGGGCGTGCGCATGACCTCGGCCTTGATCCGCATCACGCCGTGGAAGGACAAGGACACCACCTGCAACGAGATCGCCGATTGGTTCGTGCCCGAAAGTGTCGCGGTGGCGCGGGTGCTGGACGATGCCGCCGTCGCGGCGGGGGATTTCCGCATTGATCCGGCGGGCCATCTGCGCTTTGCGGTCACCATCTCGCCGCAGACCGGCCAGCGCCGGATCGGCCGCGTCGTGCAACGCCTGTGCGAGATTGAGACGTACAAGGCCATGTCGATGCTGGGCTTTTCGCGGGCAGGCGAACTCAGTGCGCGCATGGGCGAACTGGACAGCCAGCTGACCAAGATGATCGGCGACATGACCGGTGCCGCGACCCGCGCCGAGGATACGCTGAAAAGCCTTCTGTCGATTTCGGCGGAGCTGGAAAGCATGGTGGCGCAATCCTCGTTCCGTTTCGGGGCGACGGGGGCGTATGAACATATCGTGCATCAGCGGATTGCGGTGCTGCGCGAACAGCGCTTCGAGGGGCGGCAAACCTTTTCGGAATTCATGATGCGCCGCTATGATCCGGCGATGCGCACGGTCAAATCCAGTCAGGACCGTCTGAACGCGATGGCCGACCGGGCGATGCGCGCGGGCGAATTGTTGCGGACCCGCGTCGATGTGGAGCGCAGCGCCCAGAATCAAGCCCTGCTGGAAAGCATGGACCAGCGCGCCGACATGCAATTGCGCCTGCAAAAGACCGTCGAGGGCCTCAGCGTCGTGGCGATCAGCTATTACGCGGTGTCGCTGGCGGCGTATCTTCTGTATCCGCTCGCACAGCCGCTCGGGCTCAGCAAGGAGATGCTGACAGCGGGCGCCACGCCGGTGGTGGTGCTGCTGGTCTGGTGGATGATCCACCGCATCCGAAAGCGCATGCTTTAAAGCGTTTCCCGACATCGGCCCTTTCCAAGCCTCTTGGCCTGCGTTATCTGGCAGGGCCGAAAGCCAAGGAATATCGCCATGTCCGAAACAGTCCCCTTCGAGAAGCCGGGCGAAGTTGAACAAAGCCTGCGCCGGCACATCGCCCCCACCGAAGAGATCATCGCCGAGGCGCGCGCCGGGCGGATGTTCATTCTGGTGGATCACGAGGACCGTGAGAACGAAGGCGATCTGGTGATCGCCGCCGAATTCGCCACCCCCGAGGCGGTCAATTTCATGGCCACCCACGGGCGCGGCCTGATCTGCCTGCCAATGACCGCCGAGCGGATTGCGCAGCTTGGCCTGCCGATGATGTCGGTCAACAATTCCTCGCGGATGGAAACCGCCTTCACCGTCTCGATCGAGGCGCGCGAGGGTGTGACCACCGGCATTTCCGCCGCCGATCGGGCGCGCACCATCGACGTGGCGATCAACGAACAGAACACCGCTGCGGCCATCGCGACGCCGGGCCATGTGTTCCCGCTGCGCGCGCGTCAGGGCGGCGTCATGGTCCGGGCGGGCCACACCGAGGCCGCTGTCGATATCGCGCGGCTGGCCGGGCTGAAGCCCGCCGGGGTGATCTGCGAGATCATGAAGGAAGACGGCTCCATGGCGCGTCTGCCCGACCTGATCGACTTTGCCACCGAACACGGTCTGAAGATCGGCACGATCTCGGATCTGATCGCCTATCGCCACAAGCACGACAACCTTGTGCGCGAGGTGCGCCGCGAAACCGTGCATTCCTCGCATGGCGGGGCATGGGAAATGCGGCTGTTTACCGACCAGATCAGCGGGACCGAGCATGTCGTGCTGATCAAGGGCGATATTTTCGACGGGCAGCCGGTTCTGGCGCGGACCCATGCGCTGAACGTGATGGAGGATGTTCTGGGTGTCGGCCTCAAGCCCACCGAGAACGGCCCCACCGCCAAGCTGCCGCGCGCCATGAACATCATCGCCCGCGAGGGGCGCGGCGCGGTGTTCCTGTTCCGCCAACCGCGGCCCAGCCTTGCCAAGGAGCTGGAGGACGACGACGCCCCCCGCACCATCAAGCAGACCGGCCTTGGTGCACAGATCATGTCCACCATGGGCCTGCATCAATTGATCCTGCTGACCGACAGCCCCGATACGCGCTATCTTGGCCTTGACGCCTATGGCATCTCCATCGCGGGCACACGTCCGCTGACCGAAAGGTAACCCAATGGCCGAGACCGAGTATTCCCTGCCGCGCGCCAGTTTCGACGACCCGGTCAAGCTGCTGATCGTGGTGGCGCCGTTCTACCGCGACATCGCCGACAACCTGATCGCCGGTGCCCGCGCCGAGATCGAGGCCTCTGGCGCCACCAGCGATCTGGTCGAGGTGCCGGGCGCGCTGGAAATCCCGACCGCCATCACCATCGCCGCGCGGATGTCGAATTTCGATGGCTACGTGGCGCTTGGCTGCGTGATCCGTGGCGAGACCACGCATTACGACACCGTCTGCAACGACAGTTCGCGCGGGATCACCCTTCTGGGCCTGCAAGGGCTGTGCATCGGCAATGGCATCCTGACC
>JALQUE010000173.1 GCA_023260815.1 Roseovarius sp. | reverse complement strand
GTGGCGGAAAATCTCAGGGCCAAACCGTCTCCCCGAGGTCATTCAGGGGATTGTCTTCAAAGACGGCATCAAGCAATTTCAAGCCGCCGCCTGACCAAGGCCATCACCAACTTTTGGGCATAGCTCCCCGATGCGGGTCAGCAAGAGTATCAACAAGCCTTCAGTCACCGATCGGCACCGACCGTTCTTTGAAGGCATTTCCCATCGCTCAGCGAGCGTGCGCGTAATCCGTGTCCGCAGCGTTCATCGTCTGCCTCGTCCGATGAGCGACGACCAGGTCGAACGTCTCCTCGCCGAGCTGACCAGCCTGCGCGATCGCGCCCTTGTGCTGCTGATGCTGCACGGTGGGCTGCGACCAGGAGAAGCGCTCAGTTTGCATCTCGAGGATATCGCCTATGGGCGGCGGCGCGTGACCGTCCGATGTCGCGATGATCACCCGAAAGGGGCACGCGGAAAGTCACGCGTCGAGCGTGTCGTCGACCTGCATGACGGACAGGCCCTCGATACCATCAGCGCCTATGTCATGCGCGACCGTCCGCGCGAGACAGACACGCCGTTCATCTTTCTGGTCGGCGGAAACGGCACGAGGCGATCTGAGCCCTTGTCCTATGCCGCGCTCGCCAAATCTTTTGCACGTGCGGCAAAGCGGGCCGGGATCAAATCTCCCGGCGTCTCACCGCATGCGCTGCGGCATACCCATGCCACCCGCATGTGGGAAGCAGGCATGCGAGAGCTGACCCTTCAGCGCCGGCTCGGGCATGCATCACCGGAATCGACACGCATCTATACACGCGTGTCCGACGCCACGGTACTCGCCGAGTACAGCCGTGCGATGGGGCTGAAGCCATGACAATTTCATTGCCGAGTGCCCTGCGGAGCTTTCCAACTGATATCGCGCCGTCGCATTGCGAGGAGGAGGAATACCGCAAATTCATCTGCAGCCTCGACATGACCCGCTATATGAAGAACCGCTATATCGCTCAACGTCGAGAGTTCGCCGCCGCCTTTCCCGATCTCGCACTTTGGTGCGAACAACCGCTTGAGGTTCGGCTCGGCCGACTTCACGGAACATCCGCCTTCACACCCGAACATCCTCCCTCGTTCTGGGCGCGGCAATATCTCTACTACCTCGCATTCACAGACCGGCTGCGCCTCGACTATGGATTCCTCCTGTCGATTTCGCCCATGTATGCCGCCCAACTCGCAAATTCCTTGGGGATCGATCTGGGTATTCCGGATCTTCGCAAGCGCCAGAAAGCGATGGGGTATCACCAGACGACGCCGCAGGGGTCAACCAATTGGGTGGTTTCCCGCATTGCGCTTCATGCCGGCTTACGTTCGCCTGAACTAATCACTTCCGACAACCTTGACGCGCTGAACGATGCGATTTCTGCATATGCGGCGTCTTCACTGATGAAGCGCTTTCATGGCTACAACCCGCAAAAGGCCAAGACAACCGCCCATTACTGGCACCGGTATGTCCGCCAGACACAGCTTGTCCTGCACCACATTGGCAACGGCATCGCGCGTCCACGCATGACCGCCGACAAGCGAAGGCCTTATGTCTATCCGAGGCCGGGCATGGGTGATTTCATTGAGCGCTGGCTGGAGATCAAGCGCAACAGCCTTTCCAGAGTGACGGTCGAACATTGCGCTGTATCGCTCCGCCGCTTTGTCGATTTCCTGGTTCGCCACGATCCAAAGATCGAAAGGTTCGCGGATATTACGTCCGAGGTGATGACCGCCTTCCAGATCGATCTTAGGACCCAAATTGGTGCCAAAACCAAACGTACATTGTCGATTACCGCCCAGAGATCCCGTGCGCTCCATGTCGCGCAATTCCTCAGCGAAGGTGCCGCCTGGGAATGGCCGGATTTTCCCACGCGACCAGTTCTGAACACCCGCGATCTGCCCCGGCTTCCGCAACGCCTGCCTCGGTATATCCCCGCCGAACAGCTCGGACCGGTCATGGAGGAGGTCCGTAAGCTTTCCTGCGATTTCCAGCGTGCCGCAATTCTAATCGCGCGTTGGTCCGGCGCCCGTCGGACTGAGATCACGAGATTGCCTGTCGACTGTTTGGACGCCTATCCTGACGGAACACCACGGCTGCGCATTCCTGCGGGAAAAACCTACAGAGAACGGCTCGTGCCGCTTCATCCTGAGGCAGCCGACGCTCTTCGCAGGGTGATTGCCCTGCGCGCAAAGTCGAACGAGCGCCCAGTTCCAGACGCCCGAACTGGACAACACGTCAAGTTTCTCTTCTACCGCCGCGGCGTTGCGATCTCGCCAGACTACCTGTTCAATTATCCCCTCAAGGACATCTCCCACCGACTCGGCCTCGTCGATGGAAAAGGGCAGAATCTCATCTCGGCACATCGCTTCCGCCATACCGTCGGCACGGAACTCGCCGAAGGGGGCGCACGGTTGCAGACAATCATGGATGTCCTCGGGCATCAAAGCCCGCATATGTCGATGGTCTATATCCGTGTCAGCGATGAAGCAGTGCTCGCCGACTATCAGGCTGTGTTGAAACCCGATACTCCTATTGCCGGACCCGCGGCAGACATCATCCGCAATCAACGCTTGCCGCAAAGCACGGTCGATTGGCTGAAGAGCAACTTTCTGAAGACCGAACTCGAACTCGGCCATTGTCTGCGTTTGCCGGAAGAAGGACCCTGTGAATGCGACCTCTACCTCAACTGCGCAAAATTCGTCACCACCCGATCTTATGCACCGAGGCTGCGGGCACGCCATCGCCTCGAACTCAATCTCACAGAAGATGCGCGTTGCCGGGGTTGGACAAGAGAGATCGAACGGCATTCAGGGATAGCCTCCCGCATCGAGCAGCTTCTCATCGAACTGGGCGAGCCAGTCTTGGGCGCAGCCCAAGAAGTCGGACAGGCAACTGAAGCGGCACGGAAAATGTCGCGGTAGCCCACAGGGTACCTCCCCGCCGCCCGCTCCGCTGCGCGCGTATCCGCGCTACACGGGCGGCGGGGGCCCTCCTATGGACAACCACGACAAACCCCGGCCAGGAGAACAAAAACAGCTTGATTGTCCGGATAACATCTAACCAGGTGTGCACGGCGATGAAGTCGTTGACCGTGCCGCCCCATTTCTTCACCGAGGAGAGGGCGTGGTGATACGGATGTGCCATCGCCGCCCCCTCAGAAATCGTGGGTGGTGAGTTCGGACGAGGTGAAGCGCTCGTTGAACTCAAGATGAATGGAACGCGCGCGCGCGTCGAAGCAGAATTCGCCGTAAGCGCCGTCGTTGTTTTCCCAACCTCCATGGGTGTCAGACAACAAGTCGTAGGCCAGTTGCTCGACGACATCTACCAGCGAGAGCGCCCGCGTCTCGACATCCGGGTCGTCCCAGGTCAATGCGGCATAGGCGATCTCGGTCTTGGGGAAAGCAACTTCGGCGTCGCCAGCGTAGGCAGCGATACTCTCAACCTGACCGCTGTCGCCATAGCCGTCGAAACACACAGTCACATGTGTGATGCCCGCGGCAGTCAGGCAATCGAAGAGGCGCTCCTTGTTGGCCGGTCGCAAAGCTGCGATCCGCGCGTCACGCTCGGACTGCCGAGCCAGCACGGCGGCGAAATCAATCCTGGACGGCGCCATCGGCGCGGCCAGAGTCGGTTCGATCTTGGACATTGGAAACTCCGAAATGAGGGAAAGGATCTGAACCCCGAGGCTCTCTCTCGTCCTCGTAGGCTCACATCCTCCCCTGCCCTTCTCTGACTCTCGGGCGTCACGCCGCGATCTGCAGGGCGCGAGATGCGAAGACACGCCAGAGCGGATCGACAAGACGGGCATCGAGAAAGTCGGCGTGGTGCCGCAGCCTTCGCGCGAGGCCATGTTCATGCCACTCGGCCGCCCGCATGGCCTGCGCGCGGGTCTGGCTGGCCTCGGACACGACGGCGCGGGCTTCGGCGGCATCCGAGACCGGGTGGCACCATGCGACCCCGCCCTCACAGGTAGCTCCGGCCAGAACGAGACGGCCCTCCCGATCGAGGATCGCCAGGATGCGCGGAGCGTCTTCAGGTATGATATCCTCGGCGTGAACGATTGCCCCCTGCATGGCCTCGGTCAGCGTGGCAAACCGCTCCAGTACCTTGGGGTGTGCCTGCCCGGACATGAGAGCCCCGGGCGTATGGCAAGCCGTCGTGAGTGCGAACGGCAAATCTTGATCTGCAAAAGCGGTCGGGAAGCTCGGTGGCAAACCTGTTTTCTGCGTTTCCGGCTGAGTTTTGAGAGGAAGGTCGAACATCGGCATATCTCCGACGGTGCAGAGAGCCTCTCTCCCCGCTTCAAACCGTCAAAGACCAAACCGCCCCCCTCGGGCTCTCTGTCGCTGATCGGGTCGATCATTTCGGCGTTGGTAAATCGCTCCATCGAACCCGCAAGTAGCGCCCTTCCCGCTTTGGGAGATCTTTTCGGTCGATCATCCGACCCGAGACCTGAAAATCCTCGTTGATCTTTACAACCAAGAGCTTGTTGAAATGCCCATTTGTATCGACCACAACCACATCCTTTGTCTTGAATGGCGTAATGGTTTTGACCTCGACATGATCATTGCCAAGTCTTCCGTCAGCACCCTGGGCATAGGTCTTGTTCAGCTTGATACCATAAGTGATAGCACCAAACAGCTCACCGATATCGCCGTAGACAGAGAGGTGAAGGCCGGTCTCGAGGTGGTAGCTTTCCGCGAGGGACAGGAGATCCTCAAAATATGGGATCATAGACCTGATCGCGTTCGGGTATTTTGCGCCCCACTCCTTGTAGCGAAGCTGCTCGTCGATTTCCGACCAGGTAACCCATTCTCCGTCATCATAAAATGCACGATCTGACCAATCGATTTCTTCCATGCGCGTACTTCCAACACCTAAACATGTCGGGCACGGTAGCAGATCGATGAAACAGGAACGAGACCGGAGGCGATATCGCCTCCGGTCGCCACCTTAGCCAACGCGGTCGAGGAGCTTCTTGGCGCGCCCTTCCATGTCGAGGCGCGCATCCTGCTGGGTCTTGTCGCGCGCAAGCCGTGTGATGCCCTGCACGAAGTCGAAGATGCTTTCGGGCGGGCGGCCTTCCTCCATCAGCACCTTCTCGATGATCTTGCCGGCTTCGGCCTTCGAGAAGCCGCGCTTGCGCAGGAAGTCGACCCGATCCTCGTCGCTGCGCGCCACGATCAGC
>JALQUE010000434.1 GCA_023260815.1 Roseovarius sp. | reverse complement strand
GCCACCGATTGCGGGCCGGCATCGAGGATCATCGCATCTTCGGGGCAGGCATGGGCGGGTACGGTTTCATGCGCGGCGCCGGCCTTGAACTCGCGGGCGACCACCACATCGGCGGGCAGCAGGATTTCGCAGCCCGCAGCGCCGGCGCGGGTCATGATCGTGCGCACCGTCCCGGCCATGTCATGTTCGCAGAGCGACGTGCCCACGGTCAGGCCTTGCGCCGCGAGGAAGGTGTTGGCCATGCCGCCGCCGATCACCAGCTGGTCGACCTTTTCCACCAGATTGCCCAGCAGATCGAGCTTGGTCGAGACCTTGGCGCCGCCGACCACCGCCACCACCGGGCGTTGCGGCACACCGAGGGCGGCCTGAAGCGCCTGAAGTTCGGCCTGCATCAGCCGACCGGCGCAGGCGGGCATCAGGTGGGCCAGCGCCTCGGTCGAGGCATGGGCGCGGTGGGCGGCGGAAAACGCGTCGTTGCAGTAGATGTCGCCAAGGGCGGCCAGACGGCGGGCGAAATCGGGGTCATTGGCTTCTTCGCCGGGATGGAAGCGGATGTTTTCCAAGAGCAGCACATCGGCGGCGCGGGCCTCGTCGGTGAGGTTTTCGGCGCCATCCAGCGTTTCGATGAAGGTGACCTTGCGGCCAAGCGCCTGTTCCAGCGCGGGCACCACGGGGCGCAGCGACATCTCGTCCACCACCTTGCCCTTGGGGCGGCCGAAATGCGCGATCAGCATGGGCGTGCCGCCGGCGGCGAGAATGGCCTCGATCGTGGGCACGATGCGGGTGATGCGGGTGGCGTCGGTGACGCGGCCGTTCTCGATGGGCACGTTGATGTCCACGCGGGTCAGCACGGTCTTGCCGGCCAGATCCATGTCATCGAGGGTTTTCCAGCTCATGCCTGCAGCCTCCTGCCTGTCCGAAATACGGGGTCTCTATTGGCGTGTCGGGGGCAGGGCGTCAAGCTCTGCGCTTGGCAATCGCGAGGCGACGGCTTAGGTATCTGGCGACATCTCAGACAAGGAGAGCCAGATGGCCGATATCAAGGACCCCGAGAACACCATCCTCATCGAGTTGAAGGACGGCACCGTCACGATCGAGCTGCTGCCCGACATCGCGCCGGGCCATTGCGAGCGCATGAAGGAGCTGGCCCGCAGCGGTCAGTATGACAACGTGGCCTTCCACCGGGTGATCGACGGCTTCATGGCCCAGACCGGCGATGTGGCGAATGCCAACATGGAGAAGGATTACAACCCGCGCGCCGCCGGGACCGGGGGCAGCGATCTGCCCAATCTCAAGGCCGAGTTCAGCCGCATCCCACATGATCGCGGCACGATCGGCGCGGCCCGCAGCCAGAGCCCCGACAGCGCCAACAGCCAGTTCTTCATCAATTTCAGCGACAATCATTTCCTGAACGGGCAATACACGGTCTATGGCCGGGTGATCTCGGGGATGGAGCATGTCGATGCGATCACACGCGGCGAGCCGCCTGCAAGCCCGGACCGGATGATCAGCGTGAAGGTGGCCGCAGATGCGTAAGCTGGCCGTTCTTTTCAGCCTGTTGGCCAGCCCCGCGCTGGCCACGGGCCTGCAGATCGAGATCGCGGGCGAGGCCAATGGCACCGTGACGATCGATCTTTTCGAGGATGTGGCCCCGGGCCATGTGGATCAGATCACCGCGCTGGCCGAGGCGGGCGCCTATGATGGCGTCGTGTTTCACCGGGTGATCGAGGGCTTCATGGCGCAGACCGGCGACGTGCAGTTCGGCAAGCTGGAGGGCGGCGACATGGGCCGCGCCGGCATGGGCGGCAGCGATTGGCCCGACCTCAAGGCAGAGTTCTCGGATGTGGCGTTCGAGCGTGGCGTGGTGGGCATGGCCCGCAGCCAGAGCCCCGACAGCGCCAATTCGCAGTTCTTCATCATGTTCGCACCGGCCACGCATCTCAACGGGCAATATACCGTTGTCGGCGAGGTGACGGGCGGCATGGAGGTTGTCGATGCGATCAAGCGCGGCAAGGGCCGGAACGGTGCGGTGGTCGGTCAGCCCGACGTGATGCAATCGGTCACGGTCACCGACTGAACCGATGGGGGCCAAGGCCACGGATATCGCCACGGGCTATGAGCCGCTCGATACGCTCAAGCCCGTGGCGGACGGGCTGTGGCTGATTGATGGGCCGGCGCTGATCTGCAGGGGGCTGCCGGTGCCGACACGGGCCACGGTCGTCCGATTGCAGGGCGGTGATCTGTGGGTGCATTCGCCGACACGGCTGAGCGCAGGGCTGCGCGCGCAGATCGATGCGCTTGGGCCGGTCGGGCATCTGATCGCGCCGAACCGCTGGCATCATACGCATATGCCCGATTGGCAGGAGACTTGGCCGCAGGCGCAAAGCTGGGCGGCGCCGGGGGTGGCGGACCACGCAGCCCAGAGGGGCCATGCGCTTTCATTCGATCATGTATTGAAGGCCGACGGGGCCGAGGCGCCCTGGACCGGGGAGATCGATCAGCTGATCGTGGGCGCCAGCACGGCGCATTGCGAAGCGGTGTTTTTCCATCGCGCCAGCCAGACGCTGATCCTGACCGATCTGATCCAGGCCTTCGAGACCGCGAAACTGCCGGTCTGGATGCGCCCGATCATCTGGATCGCCGGAATAGATGACAGCGATGGCAGTATGCCGCCGGGTCTGCGGTGGCGCTATCGGGACAAGGCGGCGTTGGCCGAGGATCTGGAGCGGATGATCGGATGGGCGCCGGAGCGGGTGATTCTGGCGCATGGCCGCTGGTACGAGCGGCGCGGCACCGCAGAACTGGAGCGCGCCTTTCGACGGTTGCTGCGGCATCGGCGGTGGGATCGGGCGATTTCGGACATGAAGAAAAGGGACAGGGGCGCGCGGTAGGCGGCGTGGCGTGGTGTGGTGTGGCGCATGGGGGGCATGACACGGCGCGTCACGTTTGCGTGGGGCCATCTGTGCAGGCTGGATGCGAGCGGGCAGTATCATGGCTATCCATGCAAGGAGGATGCGTGATGCCCCGTCTACCGATCCTGACTGCGATACTGGCGCTTGTCGCGCATGTGGCCGCCGCCGATCCTTCCTTCTGGAAGCATGAATGGCCGACCACGGATTTCACCACCACCAGTGTCGAGAGCTGGGTCGAGATCGTCTCGGGGGGGCCGCCCAAGGACGGTATCCCCGCGCTGAGCGATCCCGAGTTCATCGAGGCGTCCGAGGAGACGAGGATCGGCGGGCGCGAGCCGGTCATCACCCTGGAGATGGGCGATGCGGTGCCGCGCGCCTATCCGATCCGCTATCTGACATGGCACGAGATCGTCAATGACAGGGTGGCGGGGGTGCCTGTGGCGGTCACGTTCTGCCCGCTGTGCAATTCGGGCATCGTGTTTGACAGGCGTGCGGCGGGCCGCGTGCTGGAGTTCGGGGTGTCGGGGAAACTGCGCCATTCGGACATGATCATGTATGACCGCCAGACCGAAAGCTGGTGGCAGCAGGCGGTGGGCGAGGCGATCGTGGGCGATCTGACCGGCATCGAGTTGCGACAGCTGCCGGCATGGATGGAAAGCTGGGACCAGTTCCGAACGCGCCATCCCGAGGGGCTGGTCATGACCGAGCCTGCGTACCCACGGCGCTATGGGCAGAACCCGTATCGCGGCTATGACGGGCTGACGCGGCCTTTCTTGTATAGTGGCGATCCGCCGCCCCACGGGATTCCGGCGTTGGCGCGCGTCGTCCGGGTGGGGGACAGGGCGTGGCCGCTGGAGCGCGTGCGGCGGCAAGGCGGGTTGACCGAGGACGGCATCGTGATCGGCTGGGAGGCGGGGCAAGCCTCGGCGCTGGATGCGGAGGTGATCGCGGAGGGCCGCGATGTGGGCAGCGTGCGGGTGCGCGACGCGCAGGGGCGCGATCTGCCGCATGACGTGATGTTCGCCTTTGCCTTCGATGCATTCTGGCCCGAAGGGCGCTGGATGCTGGGCGAGTGACACGGACGGGCCAAGCGGCCTCTGGAGGGGCCGCCGCCTATGCGGGGTTGAGATCGCAGACGATCGCCGTGGCAGGCGTGTCGCCGCGATTGATGAACCAGTGGTCGGTCTGGGCGTCTTCGATGATGCCGTCCGAGCCGCCGGCGGTGAAGGTGGTTTCGCCTTCGGGGCGGCCTTCGACCCATTCGCCCGAGATCACCTTGACCAGACCGGGGCGGTTTTCGTGGTCATGCTGCGCGATCTGGCCGCCCGGCGCGATGGTGATGGCGCGCAGTTGCATGACATAACCCTCGAGCCCGGTTTGCCGCTTGAGCATGTCGGCGTCGATGCGACCGAGCGCCTCGACGCCAAGACCCTTGTGTTCGGTTGGACCCGAGGCCGAGGCCAGGGCAACGCCCGCCGCGACACCGGCGATTGTGCAGATGGAGGCAATGAATGTGGTGGAAAAATGGGGCATGGTCCCCTCCTGTTATTTTGAAAATTGGCCCCTTTAGGGTAGGATCGGCCGCGACAGGCTGACAAATGAAAGGTTTTTGCCTGCAGGTGAGGGGAATTCATCCGATATGAAACGCACTCTGCCGCCCTTTCCCGCGCTGCGCGCCTTCGAGGCGGCGGCGCGACTGGGGTCGTTCAAGCGGGCGGCGGAGGAGCTGTGCGTCACGCCGTCGGCGATCAGCCATCAGGTGCGGGTGCTGGAGACGTTCCTGAACAGGCCGATGTTCGCGCGCGGCACACGGGGTGTGGATCTGACCGCCGATGGGCGGCACTATCTGGCGCAGATCGGTCCGGTTCTGGATGCGCTTGACGCCTCGACCCGGCAAATCGCGGGGCGGAATTGCGCAGGCCCCTTGCGGGTGTGGATGACCGAGGGCTTCACGCGGCGCTGGCTGATGCCGCGCCTGTCGCGCTTCATGGCCAGCTACCCCGAGATCGACATTCACA
>JALQUE010000433.1 GCA_023260815.1 Roseovarius sp. | reverse complement strand
CCACATCCGTCAGTTCCAGGCGAAGCGCCCGGCCAGATCTCTTGATCGCGCCCACTGGCGTGCCATCAATGACACGGGCAGAGGTCTGCGATCTCGGCTTCTTGCCGAGCGTCGGACTCACACTCCTTTTTATGTGCCGTGCAACGGCTTCAAAAGCCGCCACCGAAGGATCAACCTTAGGATCCTCGTCGGCCTGTTCGCTCACGGCGGTCTTGGCACGAACATCAAGAGCAACCCGGGAAAGTTCGTCGATATCGATCCGGCTGTCGGAAAGCTCTTTCGCTAGTGCTTCCCATCTGGGACGGCCGACGCCGTGAGCCGGTCCGATTGCGTGGGCCAAGGCAGTTCCGATCGCCTTGGCAACAGAGACCGACATCGATACCGCCGAGCGGGTTACGTTCAGCACCTCGGCAATCTGTGCCTGAGAGCCAAAGCCACTATCGAGCAGTTCTTGAGCGAAGAGGGCACGCTCGATGTAGCTCAGGTCACGTCTACCAGTGTTTTCTGAGACTTGAGCGCGCAGTGCGGCGGTATCGTCCAGGTTAGCTATGAGGGCGCGAACCTTGCTCACTTTGTCGGAGGCACGAATGGCCTCAAGACGGCGGCGTCCATAGACGAGGAGATACCGATTGGGGTCGGTCGGATGGCGCCGAACAAGGATGGGCACAGTCTGCCCGTTTTGTTCAATCGACGCGCGAAGGTCGTGCACATCCTTTGGGTCGAGGCGATCCGAGTATCGCTCGTCTTGGATCTCAGCCGGATCGAGCTCCCAAACATGGTGAGCATCGACAGCATCACGCGCCGACCGCAGGGCCCGATTGCTAGACATCATGCTACCAGGGGCAGGGGGCGTCCCCGCCGCTGCAAGACTATCCAGCATGGACATGCGCTTCTTCTTGCTGTCGGTCATCAGCGCCCCCAAGTCTTCTGAATGAGCTGGGCAATCTCGTCGTTGACCGCATTCAGGCTTTCAATGGCCCGGTCATAGGTCGTCCGGGTGAACGCGCTGCGTTCGACCTCGTAAAGGGTCTGCTTGGTCAAACCGGCATCTGAGATGGCCGTCGACTTGAGCATCGGCGCGTTCAAGACCTTGTCGCCATACATCGTCCGCAAGAAGGCAACGATACGGTTCTGCGGTGCGTCTGTCGGCTCATACCGGGTCAAGAGATACCGCATCCAGTCATGCGACATGTCGGCCCCACTGTCGGCAATGACGTCCATCAGGTCGGCCGTCATTCTGAGGAACTGGCTCATCGACATCACGTCGAGCATCTCGGGATGGATCGTAACGAGAACGCCTGTCGCGGCCGACAGCGCGGACATGGTCAAGAACCCCAGTTGCGGAGGACAGTCGATGACGACGACGTCATACCGCTCATCGACCTGCGCCAGCGCCTCCTTCACACGGAAAAAGAACAAACCCGCGTTGCCGCGAGAAAGCGCCCGCGGCGTCTCGTGCTCGAACTCCATCAGTTCGAGATTGCCAGGAATCAGATCGAGGTTTGGGATATATGTCTTGCGGATCACCTCGGCGATCGGAACCGGGTCTTCATAACGGATCGCATCATAGAGCGTGCCGCCGTCCAGCAGGTCGAATTCAGGCTGAACCCCATGCAACGCCGTAAGAGAAGCCTGCGGATCAAGGTCGATCGCCAGGACACGGTAACCCTTGAGTGCCAACCGTTGAGCAAGATGCGCCGAGGAGGTCGTCTTGCCAGAGCCACCCTTGAAGTTCATCACGCCGATGATCTGCAGATGGTCACCTGCGCGACGACCGGGCAGGTAGTCTCCGGGCTTTCGAGCCGTTTTCTCTAACAGAATTCGTAAGTTATGGATATCTTCAGCTGAATAGTGCCGCCGGTTCCCGGATGAAACCTCTGGCGACGGTCCCTTGCCATCAAGGTGAAGCTTTCTGAGGTATGAATCGTTGACGCTAAGCAGAGCAGCAGCTTCCCCAGAGGTGAATTTGCGCATAGACTTGGATGCGTCAGGCGGGAACAGGCTCTCACGCTGCGAATGCAGTTGCGCCGCCAGCACCTCGGAATGCTGACGGATCACAGCGTTCAGGTCTTCCTGTGTATCGGCTCTGCTCATCTGCCCTCGCGCGCCCGTGGCGTGTTCACGGAATTTGGCGTTTAGTCGCCCTTTTCCGTGACTATTGCCGGAGGACTCAGATTCGTGCAAGCTCTTTCTAAATCTGGTGTCAGCCACTGCGTGACGCACAAGAGTAGCCCGGGCTCGTGGACAGGGTTGCCCATGCAACCAACATGATATACATTCCTGATCGTATATCCACTCAGGAGGTCACGATGCAGGTCGCGAAATGGGGCAACTCGCTTGCCGTCCGTTTGCCCGCCGAGCTTGTCCGGGAACTTGGCCTCAAGGAAGGCGATCAAATCGACCTGGTCAAGGACGACGGCCAGGTCAGAGTCCGTCGTCTGGCACGTGCGGATGAGGTGCTGATGGGTCTGCGCCGCTTCCGGGGCAAGCTGCCCGCTGCGGAACGCCTGAGCCGCGAAGACGCGCATGAGCGCTGAATTCGCGGATACGAATGTCGTTCTTTACCTGCTCGACGACGGCCCGAAGGCCGATCGAGCCGAGGCCATCCTAGGGCAGGGGCCACGGATCAGCGTTCAGGTCCTGAACGAGACGCTAGTGAACTGCCGCCGCAAGGCTGGCCTGAGCTGGGAGGAAGCAGCAGCATTTCTCGAAGGCGTCCGCGCCTTGTGTCCCGTCGAAGACATGACAATTCAGACCCATGACGTCGGTCGCGCCTTGGCGGAACGCTACGGCTTCTCGATTTACGATGCGATGATCGTGGCCAGCGCTTTGGTTGCGGGCTGTACGACGCTGTGGAGCGAGGACATGCAAGATGGCCTGCTTGTCGAGGGCCGGCTGCGGATTGTGAACCCGTTTGCGTGAGGGGGCAGGTGTCCGCCGTGCCTACCCCAAGAGCCCGAGCCTCTCAGCCCTCTCCAGCAGTATCTTCACGGATGACGGCTGCCAGCTTGTCCGCCCGCGGGGCGTGCGCTCGCGCATCGCTTCCAGTCTGGTGCAGATCGCCTGAAGCGTGATCTCGGGGTCCGCGCCTTTGATGGCAGCGACGATGGCGGGCAGGCGATCATCCGTCTCGCGCCGCCCGGCGCGGCCCAGCACCGTTTCGGGCAGGAAGCCGTCGCGGACATAGGC
>JALQUE010000408.1 GCA_023260815.1 Roseovarius sp. | reverse complement strand
GGGCGTCGTCATGCCGTCCCTCCGAACAGGCCGCGGGGGCGCCAGATGAGGACACCGGCCATCAGGATATAGATCAGCATCGATGCCAGCGCCGATCCGGTGGAGGAGGCCGAGGACGTGTCCATGAACAGCTTGAAGAGTTCTGGCAGCAGCAGGCCGCCCAGCGTGTCGGTCAGCCCGACCAGCAGCGCACCCACCAGCGCGCCGCGAATGGAGCCGATGCCGCCGATCACGATGACCACGAAGGCGAGGATCAGCACCGGCTCGCCCATGCCGACCTGCACCGACTGGATCGCGCCGACCATCGCGCCCGCCAGCCCGGCCAGGGCCGCGCCGAGGGCGAACACGATCGTATAAAGCCGCGAAATGTCGATGCCGAGGGCCGCGATCATCTCGCGATCCGATTCGCCGGCGCGGATGCGGATGCCCAGCCGGGTGCGCGAGATCAGCCAGAACAGCGCCGCCGCGACCGCAAGGCCCATCCCGATGATCGCCAGACGGTAGAGCGAATACTCGATCCCGCCAGGCAGGGTGACCGGGCCTGACAGCCAGTCTGGAATGTCGAGAAACAGCGGGAACGATCCGAAGACCCAGCGGGTTGTTTCCGAAAAGATCAGGATCAGCGCGAAGGTGGCGAGCACCTGATCGAGGTGGTCGCGGTCGTAAAGTCTGCGCATCACCAGAAGTTCGACCAGCGCCCCCGCCGCCGCCGCCGCCGTCAGCGCCGCCACCAGCGCCAGCACGAAAGAGCCGGTCGCGCCGGCCACGGCGGCGGCGGCGAAGGCGCCGATCATGTAGAGCGAGCCATGCGCCAGATTGATCAGCCCCATGACCCCGAACACGAGCGTCAGCCCCGCGGCCATGAGAAACAACATGACCCCGAACTGAAGCCCGTTCAGGACCTGTTCGATGAAAAGCAGCGTTGTCACGAAAAAACCGGGCTCCGGTTGCGGGCGGGCACCGGGGGCACCCGCCCGAAAGAGGTTACATCTTGCACGCGTCCACGTAGACGTTGGAGTGGTCTTCGAGGGCGACACCGACAATCTTGTTGGTGTAGACGTCGCCCTCCTTGATCACTTCGCGCACGTAGATGTCCTGCACCGGGTGGTTGTTGGCGGAAAACGAGAAATCGCCACGGACGCTGTCGAACTCGGCGGCTTTGAGGGCCGCGCGGAACGCCTCGGCATCCGAGATGTCGGCGCCGGCCAGCGCCGACAGCAGCAGGTTGGCGGTGTCATAGCCTTGCGCCGCGTAAAGCGAGGGCAGGCGGCCGTATTCGGCCTGGAACCCCGCGACGAAGGCGGCGTTGGCGGCGTTGTCGATATCCTTGTTCCACTGGCTTGTGTTGATCACGCCGAGGGCGGCGTCGCCGACGGCTTGCAAGATGCCCTGATCGAAGCTGAAGGCGGGGCCGACCACGGGGATGTCGAGACCGCTTTCGGCATATTGCTTGAGGAAGGAAATCCCCATGCCGCCGGGCAGGAAGAAGAACACGCTATCGGCACCCGAGGCCCGGATCTGGGCGATTTCGGCGGCGTAGTCGGTTTGGCCAAGCTGGGTATAGACCTCGCCTGCCAGTTCACCGTCATAGAGGCGCTTGAAGCCGGTGAGGCTGTCTTGGCCCGCCGGGTAGTTGGGGGCGAGGATGAAGGGGTTGGTGTAGCCTGCGGTCTTCACATAGGCGCCCGCGGCCTCGTGCAGGTTGTCGTTCTGGTAGGAGACCGAGAAGTAATTGGGATGGCAGCCCTTGCCTGCAAGCGCCGAAGGGGCGGCATTGGTGGACAGGTAGAACTTGCCCTGTGCGGTGGCGGCGGGCACCACGGCCATGGCGAGGTTGGACCACACGATGCCGGTCAGCACGTCGACCTTGTCGGATTGGATCATCTTGTCGGCCAGCTGCACCGCGATGTCTGGCTTGCGCTGATCGTCTTCGATCACCACCTCGGGGGCCGCGTCGCCGGCCATTTTCATCGCCAGCATGAAGCCGTCGCGGGTGTCGATGCCAAGCCCGGCGCCACCGCCTGACAGGGTGGTGATCATGCCGACCTTGATCTTGTCGTCCTGGGCCATCGCGCCTGTGGCCATGAGGCCCATGCAGGCGGCGGCCACGAGTGATTTGAGTGTCATCGATCGTCTCTCCCTTGGAGGTTGTTATTATTGGTCAGAACGCCTTGAAGGTCAGCGTGGTTTCGGTGCGTTCGATCCCGTCGATATCGAGCAGGTGATCGTTGATGTATTTGCCCGTGTCCTGATCGTCGGGGATGTAGAGCTTGAGCAGCAGGTCGAACGGGCCGGAGGTGGAATACAGCTCGGAGTGGATTTCGCGCAGGGCGATATCCTCGGCCACACGGTAGGAGGTGCCGGGCTTGCAGCGGATGTTGACGAACACGGGGCGCATTGTGTGACCTCTTGTGAATCCGGCGGTATTTAAACGCGAAAGCCGGGGGAATGGAAACGGCGAATTTTCAGGCGCCCGGCGTGCCACGATAGCGAAACACCCCGGTGCCGGTGGCGATCAGGGTGCCCCTGTCGTCGCGCACGGTGCCTTCGGTGAAGTAGGTCTTGCGGCCCCCGCCGGTGACATGGGCCTCGGCGATCAGGCGGCTGCCCTGCGCTTGGCCCAGGTAATTGACCGTCAGCGACAGGGTCAGCGCCATCTGCCGCAGCGCCGGATCGCCGGTCAAGCAGCCTGCAAAGCCCATGGCGGTATCCAGAAGCGTGGCGTGCAGACCGCCATGCGGCAAGCCCTGACGATTCAGGATTTCGGGCGCGATGGGCGCCTCGACGCGCGCCCAGCCCTTGCGCCAGCCGGTCATCGCGATGCCCAGATGGGCGGCCAGCGGCGAGGGCGGTTCGAACAGATCGGGGGAAACGGACGCGGTGTCTTGGTCTTTGTCGGTGTCGGTCATGTGCGGGTTGCCTTTAGCCCCTGTCGGGCGAATTGCGGAACATATGCCCCCAGTTGCAGGCCGCGTTCGGGATCGGACGCGTTGCCATCAAGGGCGCGTTTGCGGACCCCCTGAAGGATCGCGGCCATGCGGAAATGACAGAAGGCGAGATAAAATTCAAACCGGTCGATCCCGGCAAGGCCGCGACGGGCGCAATAGGTGTCGAGGAAGCGCGCGTCGTCCCACAACCCGAGCGCGGCGCGGTCAACCCCGGCAAGGCCGCGCCCTTCGGCGGTGTGGGGCATCGACCATTGCATGAGGACGGCGGCCAGATCGGCATAGGGATGGCCGATGGTCGACAGCTCCCAATCCAGCACGGCGGCGATCTTGGGGCTGTCGGGCGCGAACAGCAGGTTATCGAGCCGGAAATCGCCATGCACCAGACGGCGCTGTCCGTCATCGGCGGGCATGTTGGCGCCAAGCCAGCCGATCAGCGCGTCCATCTCGGGCAGATCGTCGGTTTGCGTTGCGCGATACTGCTTGGTCCAGCGATCCAGCTGGCGCGCGTAGTAATTGCCCGAGGGGCCGAAATCCGACAGGCCGACGGCATCGATATCGACCTCGTGAATCGCGGCGAGGCAGGAGTTCATCGCGCCGATCATGGCGGAGCGGTCTTCGGGCGAGAGGCCGGGCAGGGCGGGATCGTCGAAATTGCGCCCTGCCACGGCCTGCATCACATAAAAGGCCGAGCCGATCACATCGGGGTCTTCGCAGAGCACATGCATCCGGGCCACGGGCACATCGGTGGTGCCAAGCGCCTGTTGCACGCGGAATTCGCGTTCGACCGCATGGGCGGATTTCAACAGCACGCCGGGCGGCTTGCGGCGCAGCACATAGGCGCCCGAAGGCGTATCGAGCCGGTAGGTCGGGTTGGACTGCCCGCCGGAAAACTTGGTGGCGGTGATCGGCCCGCGAAACCCCGGCAGATGCGCGGCGAGCCAGAGCGACAGAGCGTCGGTGTCAAGCGGCAGGCTCATGCGGTGCCCACGCGCAGATCGGGCAGGATGTAATCGGCGAACTGCCGGCGCAGGGTCAGCTTGGAGATCTTGCCGGTGGCGGTCAGCGGCAGGTCATCGACGAAAAGGATATCGTCGGGCAACTGCCATTTGGCGCAATGGGGGGACATATGGGCGTGAATTTCGGCCAGTGTCGGGCGCGCATCGCCTTGGGGAACAACGACCAGAACGGGCCGTTCATCCCATTTGGGATGGGGCACGGCGATCACGGCACAGGCGCGGATCGCAGGGTGCGAGGTGGCGGCGTTTTCAAGATCGATGGAGCTGATCCATTCGCCGCCCGATTTCACCAGATCCTTGGCCCGGTCGCGGATCACCAACTGACCTTCGGCCGTGATCGAGGCGACATCGCCGGTGCCGAACCAGCCTTGGGCATCCATCGCGGCGGCACTGGCCTGATCGTTGTGGAAATAGCCGGAAATCACGGTATTGCCGCGCACGTAAAGCTCACCCGTGGCGGTGCCGTCATGGGGCATCGCGGTGCCGTCATCATCGACGATCTTGAACTCCAGCCCGAATTTGCGGCGGCCCGCGCTGGTCTTGATCGGCATTTGCCGGTCCAGCGGCACGCCTTGCAGGGGGGGCGGGATCATGCCGTGGGTGCCGATGGGGCTAAGTTCCGTCATGCCCCAAGCCTGCGAGACGGTGACGCCGTAGCCTTCGTAGGCCTCGATCAACGAGGGCGGGGCGGCCGATCCGCCCACGATCAGATCGCGGAAGGCCGTGGGCGCGCGGCCCTTCGCCGTGATCTCGGACAGAAGGTTGGCCCAGACGGTCGGCACACCCCACGAGGAATAGACGTGTTGATCTTCCATCAGCCGCCACAGGCTGGCCCCGTCGAGATACGGGCCGGGCATCACCAGCGTCATCCCCGTGAGCGGCGCGGTATAGGGCAGACCCCAGGCGTTGACATGGAACATCGGCACCACGGGCATCATCCGCCGCCCGGCGACAAAGCTGGAGGTCTGCGCCAGCGGCACGGTCAGCGCATGCAGCACGGTGGAGCGCTGCGAATAAAGCGCGCCCTTGGGGTGGCCGGTTGTCCCTGAAGTATAGCACAGCCCCGAGGCGGTGTCCTCGGGCAGGTGGGGCCAGTCGATCGTCTCGGGCTGGTCCTGCAACAGCGCCTCGTAGCAGAGGGTATCGAGCGGCGTTGCGGGCATCGCCGCCGCATCGGTCAGCACGATCACGCGCAGCCCTTGGGGCAGCGCATCGCGCAGCGCCTCGGCCACGGGCAGGAGGCTGGGATCGACGCACAGGATGCTGTCCTCGGCGTGCTGGATGATATAGGCCAGTTGATCGGCGGGCAGGCGCGGGTTGAGCGTGTGGCACACAGCGCCCATGCCGGAGATGGCGTAATACAGCTCCACATGGCGGTGACCGTTCCAAGCCAGCGTCGCGACGCGGTCGCCTTGCGTCACCCCGAGGGCGCGCAGCGCATGGGCGGCTTGTGCGGCGCGGGCCAGCGTTTGCGGATAGCTTTGGCTGTGGATGTCGCCGGTGTCGCGGGCCGAAA
>JALQUE010000402.1 GCA_023260815.1 Roseovarius sp. | reverse complement strand
AAACCCTGTCCAAGCGGGCAGACAGGTCCAAAGCCAAGACCGAGCCGGCTGACTACGCCAAGGCGATGACCGATTTCGCATCGGCGCAGGCCGAAGTGGCCGCCGAGCACATGGCCGCCTACGCCGAGATCGCCAAGAAAGTCCAGATGGACACCGTCGAACTGCTGATGGCAGCCGGTAAGGACATCTCGGAAGACGCGACCGCGGCAGTCAAGAAGGCCACCGACGAAATGGCCGCGACCGCCAAGAAAGCGACCACGACAAAGTAATCGGTTTCGACCGAACGGAATTTGCGCCCTCTCCTCCCAATCTGGCGCAATGACCTGGGGCAGGATCTTCGGATCCTGCCCCTTTTCGTATCAGCGGATCGTTCCGGGCGGTCTAGCGACAGCCGCCGGCGACATAGGTGTTGACCGCCTCGACCAGCTCATAGGTGATCTGGCCATCAATCGGTCCGCGATAGCCACCGGCACCGCGGAAATACTCCTGCCAGGTGTAAGGGTCGAGCCAGACCGCAGACATCAGATCGGCCACGATTTCCGGCTCTGGCGTTGATCCGCACCGCACGTAGGCACGCGACCAATAGGCCCATGTCACATCTTCCAGAGTCGCCTCCGGGTGCCCGATCACCCGTGTGCAGCCCAAGGCCCGCGCCGTGGAATTGGGGTCGTTGCCACAGATATCAACGACCGTGTTGAAATCCCACGGGTCGAACATCGGACCCGATGGCGGCGGCGGAGGTGGCGGCGCGTTGTATTGATAGGTCTGGTTGGTGACCCAAAGCACGACCGGGCCGCCGCAATGGCCGATATCGATGGCAAACTCCAGATCATAGTCGTTCGACAGGCTGAGGTTCGTCCAGACCAGATCGCCGTACAGCCTGTGTTGCCGTCCGGTGTGATCCGGATAGGTGTCCAGATCGCAAGGCGCCCATTTCCCGCTGGGGTCAGGATCGTAGCCGATCCAGTAGCCATAAAACGGCGTCTGTTGCTGGATGATCGGATTGTCATGGGTCAACATCACGTAGACCGTGTAAATGCTGGATCAAAATTCCCCAGAAGTGCTGGCGCAAATTTCCCCACCTAACGGGTTCGGGGATCAGCTGTGCAGGGGATTGGCACCTCCGTTCTTGGGTGGCCGACCGCGCCTTTTCTGGGGCGGTGGCGGGGTGATGGTGGCGCGTGACCGGGTGTGCTCGGGCATCAGGTCAGCGTGGCCGCGCAGGCGGTAGCTGGCACCCTCGATCTGCACGACGACCGCGTGGTGCAGCAGCCGATCCAGCAGCGCGGTGGCGACGACGGGATCGCCGAAGACCTCGCCCCATTCGGCAAAGCCGCGGTTCGAGGTCAGGATCATCGCGCCCTTCTCGTAGCGCGCGTTGACGAGCTGGAAGAACAGGTTGGCGCCGCCGCTGGTGATGGGCAGGTAGCCAATCTCGTCCACGATCAGCAGCGAAGACCGGGCGTAGAAGCGGATCTTTTCCGGCAGGCGTCCCTCGCGTTCGGCCTGCGCCAGGGCATCGATGAGCTCGGCCAGAGTACAGCGGTAGACGCTGCGGCCTGCCTTTACCGCGGCGACGCCGAGGGCCGTGGCCAGGTGGCTCTTGCCCGTGCCGGGCGGGCCGAGGAAGTGCAGCACCTCGGCTCGGGTGATGAACTCCAGCTGGGCCAGCGCCATGATGCGGTGCCGGTCCAGCGAGGGCTGGAAGGAGAAGTCAAAGCTTTCCAGCGTCTTGATCGGGGTGAGCCGGGCCGTGCGCAGGCCGACGCCGACGCGGCGCCCTTCGCGCAGGGTCAGCTCTTCTGCCAGCAGGGCGTCGATGGCCTCGATCGCGGTCATCTCGCCCTTTTCCAGCCGGCTGAGGACCTGATCGAGCGTTTCCAGCGCCCGGGCCATGTGCAGGCTGACCAGGCTCTGGCGGATGCGTTCCGTGACAGGGATCATGGGCGCGCCTCCGGCTGGCTGGCCAACCGCTGGCCGACGGCCTCGTAGAAGGCCAGTGACCGGCGCAGCACCGCGGTATCCGCAGGGGATGGTCGGTCGACCACGGCACGGCGCGCGGCGGGCACCGGCTTGCGATGGCTGGGATCGACCCGCTTCTGGTTCTTGCCTTCGAGCACCGGATGGCAGGCGATCAGCTCTCCGTCCTCGAAGATGCGCACCTCGGTCGGGTGGTTCTGGACTTCGACGATCCGGCGCCGGGTCGTGTCCATTGCCCGGCAGGCTCTTTTCCGCAGGAAAAGATGCCGAGAGGGAGGCACGCTGTACTGGTTGCCGCCGACGGCGACCATGCCCTCCTGGCTGATCCGGCGCTCGACGGTCAGGACCGCGTCGTAGGGCCGGGCTGGCAGGGCCACAAGGTGCGGCTGCTCCTCGGCAAAATGGTCGTCCACGACCCGCTGCCTGGTGGCATGGACCCTGGGATTGGCAATGGTCATGCGCCATTCGTCGAACTGAGCGTTCAGGTCGTCGAGATCACGGAAGCTGCGCCCCAGGAAGAAGTCCTGGCGCACATAGCGGAAGGGGCGCTCGACCTTGCCTTTGGTCTTGGCCCGATAGGGCTGGCAGGCGCGCGGCGCTGAGCCGTAATGCCCCAGCAGCGCCACGAGCGAGGCGTTGTAGGTCACCACCCCGGCGGCATCCTCGCCGATGACAGCCGTCTTCATGCGATCATAGAGCACCTCGGCGCAGGCCCCACCCATCGCATCGAAGGCTGCGATGTGGCAGCGCATCACCGTTTCCAGCGTCTGGTTCGGACAGAACCGACCCCAGAGCCACCCATTGCCCGACAGGCTCTTTTCCGGAGGAAAAGATGCCGAGAGGGGCTGTGCCCCAGCACCATGCTGAACAGCCAGACCTTTCGGGTGACGCCGGGCTCCGAGGTGAACGCGACCTGGAACTCGGCAAAGTCCACCTGCGCCTGCTGCCCGGCAGGCGTCTCGAAGCGCCGCTCGAATTGGCGCGGGGCCGCCGGGCGGATCAGCCGCAGATACTCCGTCAGCGTCGAATAGGCCCCCTCGAAGCCCATCGCCTTGATCTCCCGGTGCAGCCGTCGGGCCGAAAGTCCCGGCCAGGCGGACAACCTGTCGACCAGGTAGGTGCGATACTCCTCGGCCAGCCGCTCCTCCGGCTCGCGCGGCCCATAGACCGGCACCTCGAGCCCGCGCTGAAGGTATTTCCTCACCGTCTTGCGGTCGAGCCCGGTCTGCCGCGCGATCGCGCTGACCCCGAGACCCTGCCGCTTCAATTCCAAGATCATCACGATCTCCCTAAGTTCCACCACCTGCGCGCCCTTCCCTTGGCATCAGCAGGGGCAATTCTGCGCCGCCGATGGTCCGGGGGGCATGCCCCCCGGACCATCGGAACCAGCGCCAAACTGGGGAAATTTCATCCAGCGCTTCTGGGGAGATTACGTCCAGCACTCACAGCTGTGCGACGAGGTCTTGGAAATCCCTGCGCTCGGACGGGGCAAAGATGTCGGGCTCGCCTGTCGCGCGCTCGCGCTCCGGCAGCGTTACGCGCTCGGCCAGGGCAACCGGGTCATCCTTGGTGTCGTCCACTTCATCGACGGCCCGCAAGATGCGCACATCGGTCAGGGTATCGCCCCACTGGTTCTCGAAGCGGCGTAAGACCCGGTCGATCTCGGCTTCGGTCAGGGTCTTCTTGCCATCATGAGGGCGTTGTTGCAGAACTCTCACCGTGAAGGATTCACATCACGAATCCAAACGGTTAGACGGGGGT
>JALQUE010000272.1 GCA_023260815.1 Roseovarius sp. | reverse complement strand
AAGCGATGGCCGCCGAATGGTGGGACCCAAACGGCAAATTCAAACCGCTGCACATGCTCAATCCTTGCCGTCTGGATTACATCACCTCCCAGATCGCCACCGAGTTTGATCGCGATCTCGGAGCCGATAACCCCTTCTCAGGACTACGTATTCTGGATATCGGCTGCGGAGGCGGCTTGTTGTCCGAACCTATGGCCCGCCTTGGCGCGGAGGTGGTTGGCGCCGATGCCGCTGAACGCAACATTCCCGTGGCAACGCTTCATGCAGAACAATCCGGGCTGGTGATCGACTATCGCCATACCAGCGCCGAAGCCCTTGCCGCCGCAGGCGAGCAATTCGACGCGGTGCTGAACATGGAAGTGGTCGAACACGTTGCCGATCCCCTCTCGTACCTGACCGCCTGTCAGCAGCTGCTCAAGCCGGGCGGGCTGCACATCTGCTCAACCATCAATCGCAATCCCAAAAGCTTCGCCATGGCCATCGTCGGCGCGGAATACGTGATGCGCTGGCTGCCGAAGGGCACGCATGAATGGAAAAAGTTCATCACGCCAGACGAGCTTTATGCCCTTCTGGAACAAGCAGGCCTGACACCTGTGGATCGCAAGGGCTTCGTCTTCAACCCGATTAACTGGAGCTGGTCCTTGTCGTCCCGCGACCTGAGCGTCAATTACGTCACCGCCAGCACCAAACCAGGCTGATACTAGTCGTTTTCCAACTTGGCGCGCAGTTCACGCAGAACGGGCAGGGTGGCGCGCACCTTTGACTCACCCAGCTCGCCGACCATTTCGGTGATCATCGGCGTGATCGCGGCAATCGCCGCTTCGCGAGCCTTGCGGCCTGCCGGGCTGATCGACACCATCTTGCGGCGGGCATCATCCCAATCGGGCCGGATATGAACGTATCCGGCCCATTCCAGTTTGTTCAGCGTGTTCGTCATCGCACCGCGCGTAACATGGAAGCTTTTGGCCAATTGCGCCGGGCTACGTTCGTCGGCAATACGCGCCAGATGGTTGAGAACCGAGAAATGGCTGATCTCCATCCCCTTGGGCAAAACACGGCTCAGCCGGTTTCGAATCAGCTGATCATTGGTCAGAATCTCGCTGAAAAGGGCCACGGCCAGGGAATTGTTGCTACTGCTGTCAGTCATTCAGGGCCGTCGAATTCGGTTGTCGCATCGAGCGAAGGAATGCGCTGTCGCGCCTTTGTCACCTCGGAAAGGTCCAGATCGACATATACGATACCCGTCTCGGTTCCACCATCCGCCAGAATGTCCCCCCATGGTCCGACCGCCATGGAATGACCGTAGGTTTCGCGCTGCTTCCCGGACGCCGCTCTATGGAGGCCCGTTTGCGCAGGCGCCAAAACATAGCAGCCTGTCTCGATGGCGCGGGCACGTAGAAGTGTTTCCCAATGCGCAGCACCAGTTACAGGCGAAAAGGCGGATGGCACGGTAAGAATCTCGGCGCCACTGCCTGCGAGGTGCCGATAAAGATGCGGGAAACGAATATCATAACAAACGGTCATCCCGATCTTTCCAACCGGGGTTTGGGTCAGAACGCTGTGCGTTCCAGGACGGTAACCTGCGGATTCGCGATAGGTTTCCGCCTCTGATACCTGAACGTCGAACATGTGGATTTTGTCATACCGCGCCACGACCTCGCCCTCGGCCGAGATCAAAAACGATCGGTTGGCAAAGCGCCCATCGACGTCGTCGGTCTTGAGGGCAAGCGATCCGATCAAAAGCCAGATCCGCAAATCGCGCGCCTGCGCTTGCAGTCCTGCCAGTGTCGGGTCGGTGGCTTCGGGATGCAGAACCTCCTTCTGACGCGCACGGTTCGCCGAGACGCAATTCGTGACTTCGGGGGTCAGGACGAAATCGGCCTTGGCGTCGGCGGCCTTGGCCACCAGACGTTGCGTGACTGCCAGGTTTTCAGTGGGGTCGTCACTGCTGTTAAGCTGTATAAGCGCCGCCTTCATGCGGACAGAAGGGCATCCAGCTTGCCAGCCCTTTCAAGTGCATAAAGCTCGTCGCAGCCACCGACATGAATGTCGCCGACGAAAATCTGCGGCACGGTCTTTTTGCCGCCGGCGCGTTGGATCATTTCAGGTTTGCGGGAAGGCTCCACCAGGACGTCCACTTCGGTGAAGTTTGCCCCTTTCTGCTTCAAAAGGCGCTTGGCAGCGTGGCAAAAACCACAAAGCGGTGAGGTATAAATTTCCACGGTTTGCATGGTCTCGGGTCTCCTGACGGTGTTTCCCGGAACTTAGGCATCCTTGGACACGCGCGCCAGTGCCAGAACACGGACATCTTTCGCGCCACCCGCCAGACACACCTGAGTAACCGCTGACAATGTAGCACCCGATGTCATCACATCATCCACCAGAAGAACCACCCGGCCCGGCAGATGGTGCGTCCGTCTGGAGTGTACCCTGAACACATCCGACACCAATGCATGTCTCTGGTCACGACCCAAACCATCAAGAACAGGCGTCCGCGTATGCCTGACCAAAAGATCTGGACAGCAGTCGATATCAAGTCGGCCAGCAATAGCCTGCGCCAGCATGGCCGACTGGTTGAAACGCCGGCGCAAAAGCCGCGACCAATGCAGCGGCACAGGCGCGACGATCATCCCCTCGCACATCATGGGCCTTGCCGCGCGCGCCATCCACAATGCGGCTGTCGGGATGACATCATGCCGATCACCGTGTTTAAGTCCAAGCACAAGCTTGCGACCGTTGTCGCGATAAAGAATGGCGGCACGTCCCATGCTCCAGGGTCTGGCAACACGCAGGCAATCATCACAGAACTCGGGCCTATCACTATCTTCACCCGGAAGAGGAACGCCGCATGTCTCACAGCAAAGGCCGGAAATGAAAGGCGTATCGCGCCAACAAGGGCCACAAAGGCCAAAATCGCTTTCCACCGAGTCCCCGCAAACGATACAACGCGGCGGGTAGACAAGCCTCAGCGCTGTTTGAAATGCTCTCACGGTCACGCTATTTCCCAAGGTATGATGAACCAACTCACCGATCGCAAAGCTCTGATCCGCAACCGTGAAAGATGCCGGTCAGGGCCGGCCCTCTTCCTGCACGAGGCGGCGGCGGACGAGATTGATGATCGACTAAAGATGGTTAACAGATCATTTACCGATGCGGTGGTGATCACGGGTTTTCCGGGTTTCTGGTCAGAACGCATACTTGGTGCGACCTGCATCACCGACGATGAAACACTGGATCTTGAGGTGGGTCGTCACGATCTGATCGTTCATGCCATGTGCTTGCACTGGGCAAATGATCCGGTCGGTCAATTGATTCAGGCGCGGCGCGCGCTCAAGCCAGATGGACTTTTTCTCGGAATATTCTTCGGTGGCGGGACGTTGAATGAATTGCGCAGCAGCTTGGCGCAAGCCGAATCCGATGTCGTAGGCGGTCTGTCTCCTCGTGTTGCGCCCATGGCCGAAATTCGGGATCTTGGCGCCTTGCTGCAACGGGCTGGATTTGCTCTGCCGGTTGCAGATACCGTGAAGCTGACCGCGACCTACGCGTCACCGCTTGATCTGATGCGTGATCTTCGCGCCATGGGAGAGGCAAGCGCACTGTCAGGCAGGCCGCGTCATCCCATGCGTCGCGATGTCCTCTTTCGGGCCTCAAGCGTCTATGTTGAAACCTTCGGCGCCGGAGATCGTGTTCCTGCGACGTTCGATTTGATGGTTCTGACGGGTTGGGCGCCTCATGAAAATCAGCCACAACCGTTACGGCCGGGATCGGCTTCGGCGCGACTTGCTGATGCACTTGAAACCAAAGAAACACCGCTCAAAGATTGACGATCTTATTCAAGTCGTTATTTCCACGCGTAACCTGACGCAAAAAGGGACTGGATAATGCTTGACGCAAGCACCACCGCCACCCGACCGACCCATGCTCCTGCCGATCATCCGGCGATACCGAAATACAAGACCGGTATTCTGCTGGCCAATCTGGGAACGCCCGATCATTACACCTACTGGCCGATGCGCCGGTATCTGAACGAGTTTTTGTCAGATCGCCGGGTTATCGACTACAGCCCATGGAAATGGCAGCCCCTTCTTCAGCTGATCATCCTGACCAAGCGCCCCTTCACCAGCGGTGAGGCGTACAAATCCATCTGGAATGAAGAAAAGGGCGAAAGCCCGCTGATGACGATCACCCGTGATCAGACCACAAAGATGGCCGAGGTTCTCAAGGAGCGGTATGGCGATCAGGTGATGGTCGATTTCTGCATGCGCTACGGAAACCCGTCCACCAAGTCCAAAGTGCGCGAAATGGTCAAGGCGGGATGCACACGCATTCTGTTCTTCCCGCTGTATCCACATTACGCGGGGGCCACCTCGGGGACTGCGAATGATCAATTCTTCCGGGCCTTGATGGAAGAGCCTTGGCAACCGACGGCGCGCACGGTCGAGCCGTATTACCAGAACCCGCACTACATCGAGGCGCTCGCGCAATCGGTCGAAAAGGCATATGCTGAAATCGAGGATCGTCCCGATATCCTTGTCGTGTCGTATCACGGTATGCCCAAGCGCTATTTGATGCAGGGCGACCCCTATCACTGCCAGTGCCAGAAAACGACGCGTCTGCTGAAGGAGCGTCTTGGCTGGGATGACACTGAAATCACGACGACCTTCCAATCGGTCTTCGGGCCCGAGGAATGGCTCAAACCCTACACGGTCGATCATGTGGCCGAGTTGGCAAAGCAGGGAAAAAAGAAGATCGCCGTCGCCGCACCGGCGTTCTCGGCGGATTGCATCGAAACGCTGGAAGAGATCAACGAAGAGATCAAGGAAAGCTTCGAGGAGGCCGGCGGCGAGCAGTTCACCTACATTCCGTGCCTAAACGACGATGACGCCCATATCCATGCGCTCGCATCGATTGTCGGCGACAATCTCAAGGGCTGGCTGGACTAAGCCCACGACCTTCAAATCGTAGACAGAAAAAAGGCAGTGGTTTCCCACTGCCTTTTCTTTGGAACTGTTAAGTCGTGAGACTTAGTCCATTGCAACTGCGGCTGCGATGATCGCCAGAACGACCAGCGGAATCACAACGCCAGCAGCCGAAGAGCTTGCTGCAGTTTCTTCAACAACAACGGGAGCTTCCATGACCGGCGCTTCCATCGTGCCAGCGGAAACGGTCGAAGCGGCAGCGGCGAACGCAGCGGCGAGAGCGAGTTTTTTCATGTTATCCTCCAGAAATTAGCCCAATGCTGCTATGCAGCATCAAGCACCCAAGACTTACCTCGTGTCTGTTTGTTAATCAGCAAAAATGGGCGATTGCAAATGTAACATTCAATATCGCCGCCATACAACGCCGGTTTTTCGTCAAATTAGCAACACTTGAGTGCCAACCTTCGCCATCTGGAACAATTCCGCTATGTGCTCATTGTAGAGACCAATGCAGCCATTGGACGAGCGGCGCCCGATCTTTCTCGTGTCATGCGTTCCGTGAATACGGTAATACGTCCAGCTCAGATACAGGGCGTGGGTTCCAAGCGGGTTATCTGGCCCGGGCGGAACGAATGGCGGCCAATCGGGATTGCGTTTCAGCATCGACGGCGTTGGCCGCCAGCTTGGCCCTTCAACCTTCTGTGTCACGCTGGTGCGACCGCGGCGCGTCAGATCTTCGGACAGCGGAACACTGGAGGGGTAAAGCTTGTAGGTTTGTCCATCCTCGGACCAGTAATGCAGCGCTCTTGACGAAATATCGACAAGAATCGCGCCGTTGTTCAGGTTCGAGAAATAGGGCTGCCAATCAAGTGACCGGAAGCTCGAGATGTTTCTGCGAACTGTCTCGGTAACGTCCCTTTCCATCTCCACGGTACTGTCATTGTCCATGCTCTGTGCAAATACAGGCGTTCCCACCAGCGCGGCGCTACCGGCTAGAAACGAACGACGGTTCAGCGTGTTTTTGAAATTAAAAGCCATGTCCGAACTCCGGCTTGGATCAATCGTGGAAGCCATAATATATGGCGCGAATGCCTCAGTCGCAATTCAAAGAACTGTCATTTGGCAAGTTGCAGCCCATGTGGGTTTGAAACACACCGTAAGGCAATATAGGAATTTTGCATCGGGTCTTGATCAAAGGGAGCGCAAGATGGCGCGAATTCTGGTTCTGCTGTTGTCGGCTCTTCTGGCGTTGTCGGCATGTGCCGCACCACCAGCGCCCCCGCAGCTTGGCGCCGATGGAAAGCCACTTCCCAAGGTTTATCGGATCGGAACGGGCGACGCCGCGCGTATTCAGTACCGCGTGCTGGACTCGGTAAATTCTCTGCGCGAAGCCGCCGGGCGTCCTCCGGTTCAACTGAATGCGCAGCTTAACGCCGCCGCCGCAACGCACTCTCGCGACATGTCGATTCAGAACAGACCATGGCATTTCGGATCTGACGGATCGTCTCCGATAGATCGAGTCCGTCGCGTTGGCTACACTGGCGGGCTGGTTGGCGAGAATATCTCTGAAACCTATGAAACCGAGCTTGAGACGCTGGCCGCCTGGATGCAGGAACCCAACACCCGAGACGTGATCCTGTCGCCCGATGCCCGCAACATGGGCTTTTCATGGCTTCAGGAGGATAACGGCAAGATCTGGTGGACCATGGTAATGGGCGACTAAGCCCATCGTCATGGATTTATCGTGATCGGGGTGCCGTCATTGACCATGGCATAGATGATCTCCATTTCCTTATCGGTCACCGCTATGCAGCCTTCCGTCCAATCCGGTCTATGCGATCGGACAGTTTGCGGCGCACCGTGGATGAAAATATCACCTCCAGGACTCAGCCCTGCGCCGGCAGCGCGAGCCACATCCATTTCATTCGGATAGGAGATCCCGATAGACAGATGAAAGCTGCTGTTGGGATTGCGCCTGTCGATAATGTACTCACCCTCGGGCGTCTTGCCATCGCCCTCGAATTGCTTGTGCCCTTCAGGCGCAAAGCCAAGGTGAATGTCGAATGACCGTAGCACACGACCGTGATGCAATAGATGCATCTCGCGCTCGCCCTTGTTGACGATGACCCGGGTTACTTCAGGCCCGTTATATGTTCGGAACTTAGATCCACCGCACGCTGTCAGCGCCACCAATAGAACGGCGCCAACGAGACCTCTGATCACCCGCATCGCACGTCACCTGTATATTCTGCTCAAAAGCAGTCTTACCAAAGTTCCGGTAATTTCAAAGATACGATTTTGACGCGCTTCTCAGACGCGCCGAAACGCTGCGACAAGCTCGACATGGGACGACCAGCGAAACTGATCTACGACGCGTATTTTCTCGAGTTGGTAACCATGATCTACAAGGTGCTTGGCGTCCCTGGCAAACGTGACGGGATTGCATGACACATATGCGATCACCGGAACGGATGACGCGCAAATCTCTGCGACCTGCGCAGAAGCCCCCGCGCGCGGCGGATCAAGCACCACGGCGCCAAATGGCGCCAGTTCATCTGGCAAAAGAGGTCTGCGAAACAAATCGCGGGCTTCGTGCGTGACAGCCTTGAGTCCCGGCGCTTTACGCCACCCCGCATCCAACGCCGCGGTCATGGCGGCATCGCCTTCAACGGCATGCACCGCCATGTCGCGCGCCAACCGTAGTGCAAATGTGCCACATCCAGCGAAAAGGTCCGCAACACGCGGCGCGCCGTCGACAATCCGGCGCACATCCATGCTCAGGGCGGCCTCACCCTCCCGTGTGGCCTGCAGGAACGCGCCGGACGGCGGAACAACAATGACATCGCCGAACATCTGTTCAGGCGGCGCGCGCGTCACGATCACATCGTCATCCCAGGACAGGCGGGCCAAATCATAGCGGTCGGCAAGGGCAGCCAACTCAAGCCGCAGAGACCCATCCAGCGGCTTGCCCTTTGACACCGCGACATCAAGACCGTTCGCCGATAGTGTCACCGCGACCGCAAGACTGTGCTTGCGGCTGGCGCCAGCCATTGCAAGCGCCTCGGCCACGGGCAGGGCCGTCATCAGATCGGGATGCAACAGCTGGCAATCGGGTATGTCCACGATCACATCCGATGCACGCGCATGCAGGCCTGCCATGGCCCCTTTCTTGGTACGCCGCGCAGCCAGTGTCGCCCGGCGGCGGGATTGAGCAGGCGATATAGAAATCGGCAGGAAATCGGCCGTCAGATCGTTCGCCGCCAGCGCGGATTTGACAACATCCTCTTTCCACGACGCCAAAAAGACATCCGAAGCATGCTGAAGCTGGCACCCCCCACAGGACCGGAAATGCCGGCAAGGCGGCGCTACCCGGTCAGATGACGGCTCTAGAATACGAATATCCGTGAGATATTTTTCCGCGATCCGGGCTTCGATCACCTCACCAGGCAGGGTCCGAGGGGCAAAAAGCGGCCCGTCAACGACCCCGTCACCATGATGACCCAGGCGCGAGACGGAAAACCTGCCCGAGGTTGCAACACAGTCTCCGGTCAAAGCAGATCCTCCCGGCCAAGCGAAAATCCCGAGTCGATCCAGCGTTGTTCAAGATCCGACAGCCGCCGCCCAAGGGCCGGGCCGGTATACGTGGGCATCAGGTCATGCGGTGTCACCGGGAATGACGCGCGCGATGCCCGGCTGACGATCTCGTGCATGGCGGGGTCAAATGGCACCTCAAGAAGAGCGGACCGCAGAACCAGGATATCCATCCCAAGATCGACGCCATGGCGATATCCCAGCTCGCTTGGTGACTTGGTTGACGCCACCTCAGCCAACAACAGGTCAAGCCGCCGAGTCTGCGCCTTGCTCAATCGCAAACGCGCCGCGCCCATGTCGCCACCAAGCGCCGCAAGACGGCGCATCGGTTCCGGCTCCAATCCAGCGATCTGTTCAAGATGAACCAGAGGGGCCAATCCGCGATCATCGCTACCTGGCAGAACTGCTGTCAGAACACCGCAGGCCCGCATCGCGGCAACTGAAGGGGCAGGGTCAACCGCCGCCAAAAGCTTGACAATTTCCGCGCCGATCCGCTCCCGTGACAGATCCGCAAGGCCATCGATATTCTCTGATACGGCGGCCAGACCATCCGCATCAAGACCCATCTCGGGATCGCCATACCATGCGTGAAAGCGAAAGAAGCGTAGAATGCGAAGATAATCCTCGCGGATGCGCTGATTTGGATCGTCGATGAAACACACCCGTCTTGCCTGCAGGTCTGCCAACCCCCCAAGGGGATCGACAAGCGTTCCATCGCAATGCGCATAAAGTGCATTCATGGTGAAATCGCGCCGGCGGGCATCATGCGCCACGTCGTCGGAATAGGCGACAACCGCGTGGCGGCCAAAAGTCTCCACATCTTCGCGAAAGGTGGTCACCTCATGGGGGATATGGCCGGACACCACCGTCACCGTACCATGATCAAGACCTGTCGGCACAGGCTTCAATCCGGCGGCATTGGCCAGACGGATCACCGTCTCGGGGTGGGCATCCGTTGCGATATCAATGTCCATGACCGGCTTTTCCAGCAGCGTGTTGCGCACACACCCGCCAACAAAAAGGGCCTGATACCCCGCGTCCTCGATCATCCGACAGACCGCCCGTGTGGCTGGTCGTTCCATCCAGTCTCCGCAAAGCTTCATGCCGTCTCCGCCGCGTCAGCCATTGCCCGAAGAATACGCGCGGTAGCGCCCCAGATGTAATAGGGACCAAACGGCACTGTGTAATAATTTCGCCATGTCCCACGCCACCGTCGCGCCTGAATGGTGTATTGGGCTGAGTTCATGACATGCGACAAGGGCACGTCAAATACTTCATCCACCTCTCCAGTCTCGGGGACCGGATCGAAAGGCGCAAGGATGCGTGCGACCACAGGGGTCACGTAAAACCCTGTCACGGTTTCATGCGCAGGCAAGCACCCCAAAACTTCGACATTCGAAGGGCACAGTCCGATTTCCTCGTGCGCCTCGCGCAGGGCTGCGGCGGTAATGTCAGCATCGGTTTCATCCTGCTTGCCACCCGGAAAGGCGATCTGACCAGGATGATGCTTGAGGGCGGAGGACCGCTTGGTCAGAAAAAGCCGCGCGTCAGTGCCATTGCACAGGATCGGCACCAACACTCCGGCTGGGCGCAGTTTGCGCCCCTCTGGCAGCGCGACACCGGGATTGAGATCGTAATCGGACGAGTCGATCCCCGTATTGCCGAGGGCCGCATGTACGGGATCAAGCGGATCAGGCATCGCCATTGGGAGGATCTTCTGCATCGAACCCAAGCGTCTTTGGATCCAGCCGATAATGCGCCCCGCAGAACTGGCAATCGGCGGTCACGATGCCTTCCTCGGTCGTCATCGTCTCGATGTCCTTGGCGGAATAGATCGACAAGCTGTTACGCACGCGATCCTGCGAGCATGTGCAGCCAAAACGAACCGGCTGCATGTCGAAGACGCGCGGCACTTCCTCGTGGAACAATCGAACAAGCAAGTCCGTCGGCGCGACCGAGGGACCGATCAGTTCCAGATCATCGACGGTGTCCAGCAGCAGATTGACCCGGTTCCAGTTTTCCTCGTCATCCCCATCCAGAATATCCGACGGCAACAACAGACCTTCTTCGCCCGAACCGCCGCCCTGCACATGCGGGGACGCGGCTGGCATATGCTGCAACATCACGCCGCCAGCGCGCCAATGTTCGATACCACCTTTTTCGGTTGATTTGCCAAATGTCAGCGCAAAACGGGTTGGAAACTGTTCGGACTGCGCAAAATAGGCTTCGGCGCTGGCGCTTAGCCCGTCAGCGGAAATCGGCGTGATGCCCTGATACGGCTCGGTGCCCGGCCCCTGATCGATCAGCACCGCGAAATAACCTTCGCCGACCTGTGAAAACGGATCACCCCCGGAAACGCGGGCCCGATCAAAGCTGGCATAAGCGCGGATACGCGCGGGCTCTCCCTCGGCTTCGGGGGCGTAGTAATCCGTGGCAATCATCCGCACCGGACCCTTGGTCTGAATCTGAAGTGACAGCTTCCAGCGCAGCTTGATCGCTTGCCCGATAAGCGCGGTCAGAAGGGCCATTTCAGCAACAAGCGCTTCCACGGCAGCCGGATAGTCATGCTGCTTGAGGATACCGTCGAGCACGCCATCAAGCCGCGCGACACGACCACGTGTATCAGCGTTGTCCAGTTGGAACGGCAGGATCGTATCGTCCCACGCGATTTTCTGTCCGAGTGTCATGGAGTTTCCTTGTTCGCCAGAAGCCGGCATACCCCGTCTATATAGGCAGAGCAACACATGGGCCAAGGGTTTGCCAGCGGATCGGCCCGGCGCGGGATCAACCGGCGACAGGAGGCCAAGAGGCAAGCGGACTTTTATCCATCAGGCTTGAATTCCAGGAGAATGGCGGAAACATCATCCCCAAAATCGCTTGTGCCCGAATACTCTGACAGGATCCATATCAAGGCCTCAAGACATGCGGGGCCGCGGATATCGCGCAAATCCGACAGCATCGCCGAAAGCCCCTCATGATCCAGAAGGCTGCCTGCCTTATCGGCGCATTCGACAATGCCATCGGAATGAATCAACAGCCTTTCGCCGGGACCAAGATCAAACCTGACCTGCTCAAACGTGGCAGCAGGCAACAGCCCAACCGGCAGACCGCCCTCTCCAATCCATTCAATGCTGCCATCGGCGCGCTGAATGGCGGGATGGGGGTGACCCGCCTGCGCCAGAACCACCTTGCCGCGCGCCAGATCGACATCGGCAAGGATCATGGTGAAATAAAGCTCTGTATCCATTTCATCGAGAATCAATTTGTTCAGCGCCGCAATCGTTTCCGCCGGTGGGCGCATCCGGTATTGGCCCGCGCCAGCGTGAAAAAGCGCAAGGTTCTGTTCGGGCGCGACGGCGGACAGATATCCCGCCAGACGTGCGGTCATGAGCGCCGAGCTGATGCCGTGCCCGGACACGTCGATGGCATACAGACCGATCCGGTTGTCGCTGACGGGAAACATGCCCACGAGATCACCGCCGACATGCCCGCTTGACCGTAGCAACAAAGACACATCCGCGACACCGAAATCGCGATATCTGTCACTGACCAAGGACTGCTGAAGTTTCCGTGCCTCGATCAGGTCACTGTCCAGCGAATCATAGAGTTTTTGCAGCTCGTCCAGCGTGCTGGCGATCAGCCGGTTCTTTTCCGTCAGTTCACGTTCCATCCGCAGGATCCGGTCGCCAGCGGCAATTCGGGCCCGCAGTTCTGATGGATTGACGGGTTTCGTGAGAAAATCATCGGCGCCCGCATCCAGCCCACAGGCGATATCGTCCTTCTCGCTTTTCGAGGTGAGCAAGATGAAATAGCCATAGCTGTCGCGCGGCAAGTCACGGAACGCACGGCAGAATTCCAGACCGTCCATGCCCGGCATCACCCAGTCACTGATCACAAGATCGGGCGGATGCGACCTGCAGATGGCAAGGGCCTCGGCGCCGTCATCCGCTTCTGTCACGTCAAAGCCCCACCGTGTGAGCACCATACTGACGATCCGGCGCTGGAGGCGACTATCGTCAACCACCAACACCCGACGGATCACTTGCGGCTGCGATCCGATGTCAATGTCAACTTCCGCAAGATTGCCCAAGTACCCCATCCTCTGATCCGAAGTGAAGGGCTAAGCCATCGACCCTTAAGTCTCTGTAAAAGATCGGATTTGATCATTTAAAATCGTAAGGTTCAGATTTCTTTAGACACTTCGGCCAAGGATCAGCGCAGCAGATCCAGGGGCGAATCATGATCGATTGGAACAGGGTCAAAGATCTTCGAGCGGAAATCGGGGCTGACAACTTCGCCGATGTTGTAGACCTGTTTCTGGATGAAATGGAAACCGAGCTGCCCAGGTTGCGGCAGGTCAGCGGCCAGCCTGATTTGGTTGCCGTTCTACATTTCCTGAAAGGCGGTGCCCTAAATCTTGGGTTTTCGGAATTTTCCAGCCTGTGTCTGGCAGGCGAACTGACCGCTGCTCGAGATGGGACAGCAGCGGTAAATATTCAGGAAATTCTAGTATCTTATGACCAATCCCGAGCCAGCTTTGTGGAGGGGTTGGGGAAGGTTGGCATGGGTTAGATCAGGAATTCTGCCAAGACTTCGTCATTGGTGATGTCCCGGTAATCGAACCCGGCGGCATCCAGCTTGTGTAGGATATGAACAAAATTTTCCGAGTTTCTGGTTTCGATACCAATCAGGACCGACCCGAAGTTTCGGGCGGATTTCTTGAGGTATTCGAAACGCGCGATGTCGTCGTCGGGGCCAAGGATAGTCAGGAAATCCTTCAACGCCCCAGGGCGTTGCGGCATCCGGAGGATAAAATATTTTTTTACCCCGGAATAGCGCTGTGCGCGCTCCTTGACCTCGGGCAGCCTCTCAAAATCGAAATTGCCACCGGACGTGACGCAAACGACGGTTTTACCCCGAATCTCCTCCGCGATGTCCTTGAGCACATCCACGGCCAACGCGCCCGCCGGTTCCAGAACGATGCCCTCGATGTTGAGCATTTCCAGCATGGTGGTGCAAAGACGGTCTTCGTTGATGGTGCGAAGATCGGCGGGATCGACATCGCGCAAACGGGCGAATGTCCGTTCACCTATCTGGGCAACGGCGGCCCCATCGGCGAAATTATCGACATGCTTCAGGCGCGTGGGGCGCCCGTGCTGCATGGCCGCCATCAGACAAGCGCCGCCTTCCGGCTCGACCAATATCAGGCGGGTCCGATCCCCGAGGTAGCTGCGCACGCCGGCGGACAAGCCACCACCGCCCACCGGCATGATGATGATGTCGGGCATGGCTTCGGCCTGCGACTCGATCTCGACCCCGACGGAGGCTTGACCGCCGATGACATCTTCGTCATCGAAGGGCGACAGGAAATGCCCTTTGATTTCAGCGCAGTACGCCTGCGCCGCGGCGAGGGTGTCATCGAAATAATCGCCCGTAAGACGGATCGACACGGCATCGCCGCCGAATTTTTCGGTCTTGCCGATCTTTTGCTGCGGCGTGGTCACCGGCATGAAGATGACGCCCTTGACCCCGAAATGACGACACATGAAGGCGACGCCCTGCGCGTGATTGCCGGCACTGGCGCAAACAAATTGTTTGGTCTCGGGGCTGTTGGCAAGCACCTTGCGCATGGCATTGAACGCGCCGCGCAGTTTGTACGACCGCACCGGCGACAGATCCTCGCGTTTCAGAAGGATCTCGGCGCGATACCTATCAGACAGGTGATCGTTGCGCTGAAGCGGCGTGGGTTCGAACACGTCGCGCATGGCGGCTTCGGCGTCTTGGGCAAGGGTGCGGAAATCGGTCATATCCCTTGATTGGCTGAATGTTTCGGCGCTGGCAAGGGTGTGGGGCAAAGCATACTCAAGAATACCAAGGCGGGCCGCATCTTGCCCCGCGCCACAAAACCGGATAATCGCCGGGCGCATGTCTGACATAAGGGGAAACTGATGTCCGCGCCCAAAAAAGTCGTGCTGGCCTATTCCGGCGGCCTTGATACTTCGATCATCCTGAAATGGCTGCAGACCGAATATGGCTGCGAGGTGGTGACCTTTACCGCCGATCTGGGCCAGGGCGAAGAGTTGGACCCCGCGCGTCAGAAAGCGGAAATGCTTGGAATCAAACCGGAAAATATCTTCATCGAAGATGTCCGGGAAGAATTTGTGCGCGATTTCGTCTTTCCGATGTTCCGCGCGAATGCCGTTTACGAGGGTCAATACCTGCTTGGCACCTCGATCGCCCGTCCCCTGATTTCAAAACGCCTTGTCGAGATCGCCGAGGAAACCGGCGCGGATGCGGTGGCCCACGGCGCAACCGGCAA